>NZ_JBZAYE010000302.1:0-8576 GCF_058244205.1 Variovorax sp. 20P10.2.4 | reverse complement strand
GCGCTGATCCATCCGCGCCTGGGCCTGGCCATGCGCACCGGCCTCGGCGCGGGCCCCGCGCTGATTCCGGGCAATGCCAAGGTGTCGACGGCCGGCGGCTCGGTCGACCTGCTGTTCGGCGGCGCCGACGACGCCTGGGACTACGACGCCATGGACGGCATCACCCTCGCGATTCCCGGCGCGCCCGGCCCCGACGAACTGGTGCTGTTCGTCGGCTTCGGCACCGTGCGCATCAATGCGCGCGTGAAGGGCGCCAGCGCCGAGCAGGTCGCCAAGGTGGTGGCCGACATCCGGGCGCGCCGCCAGGCCTGAAGCGCCCACCACCGGCCACGCCACGTGGCCGGCCAGGGAGGAGCCCCACCGGGCGGCCTCCTCCCTTGAGAACCACAAGACAGGAGACAAGCATGGACATCCCCGCAACCCTGACGGGTGCGACTGATCGCGCGGAAGGCAGGAAGGTCATCGTGGCCTCTTCCGTGGGCGCCGTCATCGAGTACTACGACTTCTTCCTCTACGGCTCGCTCGCGACCATCATCGCGAAGCAGTTCTTCTCGGCGCTCGACCCCTCGGCCGCCTTCATCTTCGCGCTGCTCGCCTTCGCCGCGGGCTTCATCGTGCGGCCGCTCGGCGCCGTGCTGTTCGGGCGCCTGGGCGACATGATCGGGCGCAAGTACACCTTCATGATCACGCTGCTGCTGATCGGCATCTCGACCTTCTCGGTCGGCTTCCTGCCCAACTACGCCACCATCGGCGTGGCCGCGCCGATCATCCTGATCGTGCTGCGGCTGTGCCAGGGCCTGGCGCTCGGCGGCGAGTACGGCGGTGCCGCCACCTACGTGGCCGAGCACTCGCCGCCGCATAAGCGCGGCGCCAGCACGGCGTGGATCCAGACCACCGCGACGCTGGGCTTCCTGCTGTCGCTGGTCGTGATCCTCGGCGTGCGCAGCACCATGTCGCCCGAGCAGTTCGATGCCTGGGGCTGGCGCATCCCCTTCATCATCTCGCTGGGCCTGCTCGTGCTCTCGGTCTACATCCGGGTCTCGATGAAGGAGTCGCCGGTGTTCCTCAAGCTCAAGGCCGGCAATGGCATCAGCAAGGCGCCGGTGCGCGAGGCCTTCGGCGAATGGAAGAACCTGCGCATCGTGCTGATCTGCCTGTTCGGCCTGTGCGCCGGGCAATCGATCGTCTGGTACACCTCGCAGTTCTACGCGCTGTTCTTCCTCACGCAGATCCTCAAGGTGGATCCGATCTACGCGAACACGCTGTTCGCGACCTCGCTGGTGCTGAGCATGCCGCTGTTCATCTTCTTCGGCGCGCTGTCGGACCGCATCGGCCGCAAGTGGCTGATCATGATCGGCATCCTGGTAGCGGCCCTGTCCTATGGCCCGCTGTTCAAGGCGCTCACGCACTACGCGAACCCGGCGCTGGAGCGGGCCCAACAGAGCGCCTCGATCGTGCTGACGGCCGACCCGCGCGAATGCTCGTTCCAGGGCAACCCGATCGCGCGCGATGTCGACTTCCGGACCTCCTGCGACATCGCCAAGCGCGTGCTGGCGCAGAGCGCGGCCAGCTACGAGGTCAAGGACGCGGCGGCCGGCGAACTGGCGACCGTGACCGTCGGCGACCGGGCCATCGCCTCGGTGCAGGGACGGCTGGTCGCGAACGGCAACGCCTTCGAGCCCGCCAGCAAGGCCGAGATCGACGGCTTCCGCGCGCGGATCGGCGCCGCGCTCCAGGGCGCGGGCTATCCCACGACCGCCGACCGCGCGGGCATCGACTCGCCGATGGTGGTGCTGATCCTGCTGGTCTTCATGGGCTTCGTGGCCATCACCTACGGGCCGCTCGCGGCGCTGCTGGTGGAGATGTTCCCCGCGCGCATCCGCTACACCTCGATGTCGCTGCCCTATCACATCGGTGCCGGCTGGTTCGGCGGATTGCTGCCGACCATCTCGTTCGCGCTCGTGGCCGAGCACGGGAACATCTATGCCGGCCTCGCCTATCCGGTCGCGGGCGCGCTCATGACCTTCGTGATCGGCGCGATCTGGCTGCGCGACACCAAGGAGACCCGGGCCGCGGCCTGAACCGCAAGCTTGCACCGATGGCGCCCGGGCCCACGCTGGACTAATGTCTTCGCTCCTTCGTTCAGCCTTCAACGCCATGGCCACCAAGCACCTGCCCCTGGATCAACTCGGATGGGACCACCTGCGCGCATTGCTCGAAGTCGCGCGCGGCGGTGCGCTCGCGCCCGCCGCGCGCAAGCTCGGCGTCGACCAGTCGACCATCAGCCGCCGCCTCGCGCAGGTGGAGTACAGCTCGGGCGGCACGCTGTTCCGGCGCGACCGCAAGGGCATCGTCCTGACCCCGTTCGGACGGGAAGTGTTCACGAGGGTGGAGAAGATGGAAACGGCCTTGCACGAAATCCAGGGACTGACCGCCGACCGCTTCGGACAGAACGCCGGCACCGTCTCCATCGCAACGATGGAGGGCGTGGGCGCGATGCTGATCTCGCGCGCGGTCAGGAAGCTGCACGAACGCTTCGCGGCGATCGAGATCCAGCTTGCCACCACCTCGAACTACGTGGACATCGCGCGCCGCGAGTCGGACATCTTCGTGAGCTTCTTCGAGCCCCCGCCGAAGTCGCTGCACACGCAGAAGGTGGCCGACGTGCATTTCCATCTCTATGCTAGCGCCTCCTATCTGGCGGGCCGCGAGATCGCGCGGCCCGAGGACCTGGCGCGGGACTTCTTCATCGGCTACATCGACGATCCGATCTACCTGCCCTCGGCGCGCTGGCTCGAGGAGTTCGTCGATGCGCCGCGCATCGGCTTTCGCGCGACCAGCATGTTCTCGCAGCTGTTCGCGGCGCGGGAGGGCCTGGGCGTGGTGCTGCTGCCTTCGTACGCCGAAGCCGAGTCCTTCGGGCTGATCCGGTTGCTGCCCGATCGCTCCGCGCGCGTGCCGCTGTTCATCAGCGTGCAGTACGACTTGCAGTACCTGCCCCACATCCGGGCGGTCTTCGACCTGCTCGCGCAACTCATGGCCGAGAAGCTCGCGGCACAGCAGCCGGCGGCTTCGGCCTGACACCTATCGCTTTCTTCCATCCACCCTTTGCTCATTCAATCTCATGAACAAGAAAATCCTCGGCATCGTTTCCTATCCCATCACGGCCTTCGACGAGCGCAGCGGCGCCGTCGACCTCGAGACCAGCCGCCGCGTGGTCGAGCGGCTGGTGCTCTCGGGCTCCCATGCCATCGCACCGCTCGGCAGCACCGGCGAAAGCGCCTACCTGTCCGACGAGGAGTGGGATGCCGTGGCCGAGGCGTCGATCGCCCAGGTGGCGAAGCGCCTGCCGGTGATCGTCGGCATCTCGGACCTCACGACCCGCAACGCGGTGCGCAAGGCCAAGTTCGCGGAAGCGGCCGGCGCCGACGCGGTCATGGTGCTGCCCGTGTCCTACTGGAAGCTCGGCGAGGCCGAGATCTTTCGCCACTACCAGAGCATCGCCGACGCGATCGGACTGCCGGTCATGCTCTACAACAACCCCGCGACCAGCGGCGTCGACATGCAGCCCGAGCTGATCGTGCGGATCGTGCGGGACATCGCGAACGTCACGATGGTCAAGGAGAGCACGGGCGACATCCAGCGCATGCACCGCATCCGGCAACTGTCGAACGGCGAGATCCCGTTCTTCAACGGCAGCAATCCGCTGGCGCTCGAGGCCTTCGCGGCCGGTGCCGTGGGCTGGTGCACGGCGGCGCCCAACATCATTCCGGCCTGGCCCGTCGCGCTTCACGACGCCTGCCTGTCGGGCGACATGGAGGCGGCGCGCACGATCTTCTACGGGCAGCTCGAGGTGCTGCAGTTCATCCTCAAGGGCGGACTGCCGACGACCGTGAAGGCGGGGCTGCGGCTACGGGGGTTCGAGGCGGGGGTGCCGCGGCTGCCGCTGCAAGGGCTCGACGAGGCGTCGGTTGCGCAGCTGCAGCGCTTGCTCAGGGAGCTGGATTCGCGAACGATCGCCTGACAAGGTGTGAAGAAACCGTAGTGAGCGGCCGGTCGCCGTCACGCGTAGGCGACCCACCCCCTGAACGTGAACCCCACGTAGAAGAGCTGCACCCCGCTGAACCCCGCCTCGCGCAGGATCGCCTCGTCCTGCGCCGGCGACAAAATCGCCAGCTCCTTCTGCACCTTCTCGCTCGTGGCCGCCGCCTGCTTCGGGTCGGACCCCGATGACACGAGGAAGGCCGCGTAGCGTTTCATCCAGGTCTCGCGCTGGCCCTCGCCGTCCTCCACGCTGAGATGCGCGACCACGAAGGGCGCGCCCGGCTTCAGGCGGCGATGGATCTCGCGCGCCGTCGGCAGGCGCTGGTCGGGCGGCACGAAATGGAAGGTCAGCAGGCAGGTCGCGCCGTCGAAGGGGCCTTCGGGCGCGTCCTGCACATAGCCTTCGTGCAGGGCCACGCGCGACGTCAACGGGCCGAGCCGCTGGGCCGCGAGATCGAGCATCGGCGCGCTCGGGTCGACACCGTCGATGCGCCACCCGGGGTGGGCGAGCGCGAGGTCCTCGAGCTCGAGGCCACCACCGGCGCCGACCACCAGCACGCGGCCCTCGGCCGGCACGCGCTCGGCCAGCAGGATGCGTGTCATCGGCAGCAGGCCGCTGTGGCCGGGCACGTTGCGCTTCGGACCTTCGGCGTACTTGGCGACCGCATCGGAACTGTTGAATGCACTGTGAGAGTTCATCCAACGATGATGGCATGGCGCCCTGGCGTGCGCTTCAGCAGGGGTTCAGCGCCGCGAAGACCGCTTCGTAGCGGCCATCGCGCTCGGCCCAGCGCCGCGCGTGGTCGCGCTCGAGCATCAGCTCGCCGTGCGGATGATCGCCGCGCTCCAACAGCCGCATCACCTCCGCCACGTAGGCGCCCACGGGCATGGCGCGCGGGTCCGAGGCCTGCGCGCTGCCCGTGAGTTCGGTCTGCACATAGGGCGGTGCGAGTTCGAGCACCTCGACCGGGACCGCGCGAAGCTGGTGGCGCAGCGACTGCAGCCACGAGTGCAGGAAGGCCTTGCTCGCGCAGTAGACCGGGAAGTCCGCGCGCGGCACGAAGGCCAGGGCCGAGCCGGTCGCGATGAAGCTCGCATTGGCCTGGCCCTTCAACAGCGGCAGGAACGCCGCCGCAGTGCGCAGCACGCCGAGGATGTTGGTCTGCACCATCGCTTCGGCATCGGTGGCGCTCCAAGCATCGGCGCGCATGTCTTCCGCGCGCGAGATGCCGGCATTGGCGATCAGCACGTTGAGCTCGGGAAAGCGTTCGCGCACCTCCCTCGCGACGCGTGGCAGCGAAGCGGCATCGTCGAGGTCGAGCCGCAGGCCGAACAGGCCCGCTCGGCCGGCCGTGACCTCGTCGAGCAGGGCCTGGCGCCTGCCGGTGACGATGACGCGGTTGCCGCGCCGGTGCAGGGCCTCGGCGAGCGCGCGGCCGATGCCGCTGGTGCCGCCCGTCACGAGGATGGTGTTGCCGGTGGTTTTCATGATGGCTGTCTTTCGATGGGTTGGGGGTCATGGAGAAAGCCATGGCAACCCTCGCGGCGCTCTTCGCGAACGGACGCGAAAAGACCCTGTGCCGGCCGCGCGATGCAATGCAGCGCAGGAAGGCGAACAGGACGAACGAAAGGAAGAGGGAGGGCATACCGTGGCGTCTTTGCATCGAGATCTCCCTGCTGGGAACCACTCGACAAAGGACGCGTTGGATGACGGTAACGCCTACGGCAGCGCGCCGCTGGGGCGACTGCGGGCCGGATTGTCGACGCGCCGGCGCGCCGCCGTCAACCCCCGGGCGACGACGCGAGCCGCGTGCGGCCGAAGTTCGCGCGGTACTGCTGCGGCGTGACGCCCAGGCGGCGCAGGAACACCGCGCGCATGCGATGCGCGTCGTGGAAGCCGCAGGCGAAGGCCACGGTCTTCATCGGCGCCTGGCCGTTCTCGAGCATGACGCGCGCCGCATCGAGCCGCGCGCTCTCGACGAATTCGGCCGGCGTGAGCTTCGCGTCGCGCGCGAAGGTGCGCGCGAAGCTGCGCTCGCTCATGTGCGCGACCCGCGCCAGCACCGCCACCGTGAGCTCGTCGCCCAGGTGCGCCATCACGTACTGCTGCACCTGCGCGACCGGTGACGCCGGCTCGAGCCGCGGCGTGAGGAAGGGACTGAACTGCGACTGCCCGCCCGCGCGCTGCGTGAACACCACGAGCCGCCTGGCCACGTGCAGCGCCACCTCGTTGCCGTGGTGCTGCGCGAGCAGGTAGAGCGACAGGTCGATGCCGGCCGTGACGCCGGCCGAGGTGTAGAGCTTGCCGTCCTGGTTGAAGAGCCGGTTCGATTCGACGCGCGCGCTCGGGCACAGGCTGGCCAGCGCCGCCGCGTCGTTCCAGTGCGTGGTGACGGTGCGGCCGTTCAGCAGGCCGGCACGCGCGAGGATGAAGGCGCCGCTGCAGATCGAACCGAAGCTCGCGGCCCGCGCGCTCGCGGCCTCGAGCCAGCGGTACAGCGCCGGATCGAAATGCTGCCGCACCAGCGCCGGGCCGCCGGCCACCAGCAGCAGGTCGAAGGCATCGTCGACCTCGGCATAGTGGCGATGCGCCTGCAGCGAGAGGCCGTTCGAGCACGGCATGGTGCCGTGCTCCACGCCGATGGTCTCGAGCCGGTAGTGGTCCTCGTCCGGCAGGAAGCGGTTGGCTTCCGAGAACACGTCCATCGGGCCGCTGACGTCGAGCGACTGGACGCCGGAGAAAACGAGCAGGGCGACGGTGCGGTGCATGGGGCGGGAGATGGGGCGGGATCGGTCCGGGATTCTGGCGCACCCCGAGATCCGCGGCTTGAAAAACGCCGTGCCTCGTTCGTCTGGAGGACTTCGAGTGCCGCGGGCGGCATGCATTCACCCCGACGGCATCGGTACATCCCACCCAGCGAGCCCCTGCCCCATGACAATCGCCCGATGCGCATCGCCCCGCCGCCTCGCAACCGACGCCCCGCGATGAACCGATGGTGAGTGCCCCGCTTCCACCCCTGCGCTTCGGTCCCTTCGTGCTCGACGCGGCCGCCGGCCGCCTGCAGCGCGACGACGCGCCAGTCGCGCTGCAACCCAAGGTCTTCGCGCTGCTCTGCGCGCTCGCGGGCCACCCCGGCCGGCTGATCGCCAAGGCCACGCTGTTGCAACAGGTCTGGCCCGCGCAGGTGGTCAGCGACGCCGTCGTCAAGACCGCGATCAACCAGCTGCGCATCGCGCTCGGCGACGATCCCTCGCAGCCGCGCTACATCGAGACCGTGCCGCGCCGCGGCTACCGCTTCATCGCCGGCATCGAAGGCGCCACGGTAGCCCCTCCCGCCTGGGTGCAGCCGGCCGGCGACCGGCTGGTCGGTCGCCAGGCCGCGCTCGATGCGCTCCATGCGGCCTGGCAACGGGCGCGCGAAGGCACGGCGCAACTGGTGTTCGTGATCGGCGAGGCCGGCATCGGCAAGACCACGCTGATCGACCACTTCGCGCGGCACGCGGGCGCGGCCCTGGTGGCACGCGGGCAGTGCGTCGAGCAGGGTGGCCAGGACGAGCCGCACATGCCGATCCTCGAGGCGCTCAACGGCCTGTGCCGCAGCCATCCGGGCGCGGTGCCTCAGATACGGCGCATCGCGCCCACCTGGCTGGCCCAGATGCCCTGGCATGCGAGCGAGGCCGAACGCCTCGCGCTGCGGCAGGAGATCGACGGCGTGGGTCCGGGGCGCGTGCTGCGCGAGTTCCGCGAGATGCTGGACCGGCTGGCCGAGCCCCAGCCCATCCTCCTGGTCCTCGAGGACCTGCAGTGGAGCGACCTGCCCTCGCTGCAACTGATCGAGCACCTGGCCAGCCGGCGCGAACGCGCGCGCTGGATGCTGGTGGCGAGCCTGCGCCCCGCCGATGCGCAGGGCCGGCCGGCCGCCGTGGCCGACCTGCATGCGCGGCTGCGGCTGCGCGGCCTAGCGCGCGGCCTCGAACTGGCCGCGTTCTCCGCGGGCGAGGTGGCCGAGTACCTCGCGGGCCGCTATGCACGGCAGCCCCCATCGACCCACCTGGCGCAGCGGCTGCATGCGCAGACCGGCGGCCTGCCGCTGTACCTCGCGACCTGGCTCGATGCCGCCGACCGCGAGCACACGGACACGCGGGACGGCCCGGACGGGCCTCCGCCCGACGCCTTCGCCGAGCCGCCGGCACGACTGGCGCAAGGGCTCGCGCACCTGATCGAGCGGCAGCTCGAGCTGCTCGAGCCCGAGGACCAGTCGCTGCTCGAGGCGGCCTCGGTGCTCGGCGTGGAGTTCTGGAGCCAGCCGCTGGCCTCGATGCTCGAACGCTCGCGGCTGTCGGTGCGCGCGCAGATCGACCGGCTCGCCAGGCAGGGCCAGTGGCTGGTGCCGCTCGCGGTCGAGCGGCTGGCCGACGACAGCTTCGACGCCCGCCATGCCTTTCGCCATGCGCTGCATCGCCACGTGCTCTATCAGCGCCTGGGCGCGGCGCGGCGCGCCGAACTGCACCGCCGCGCGGCGCAGGGCCTC
>NZ_JBZAYE010000301.1:0-8579 GCF_058244205.1 Variovorax sp. 20P10.2.4 | reverse complement strand
CTCCATACCGACGAGTTCGGTGCGCAGGCCGCCGGGGCGGCGCAGCGTGCGCTCGAGTTCGTCGAGGTCCATGGCGCCGGCCGTGCCCGCGATGCCGAGGTAGGCCAGGCCCGCGAGCGTGGCGCCGCCGCGCTCGGTCAGGAACATGTGGGCCGTGGCCTCGAGCAGCACCTGGCCCTGGCGCTCGGTCTGCGCGAGCACGGCCAGCAGGTTGCCCATGGTGGCCGTGGGCACGTAGAGGCCGGCCTCCTTGCCGAGCGTGCGCGCCACCAGCGCCTCGAGTTCGCGCGCGGTCGGGTCGCCATCGAGGCCGTCGTCGCCCAGCGGCGCGCGGCGCATGCGTTCGTACATCGCGGGCGTGGGCCGCGTGACGGTGTCGCTGCGCAGGTCCACGCCGGGAGGATCGGAGGGTGCGGTCGCGTCGGTGCCAGTCATGGCGGCGAGTATTCGCGCGCCGCCCGGATACGCAAAATTCCTTGTAGAGGGTGCGTCATACAATTTTGATATGACGACCCGCCGCATGACGCTCAAGCACATCGAGGCCTTCCGCATCGTCATGCAGACGGGCTCGATGACCGAGGCCGCGCGCCGGCTCCACACCTCGCAGCCCCAGGTCAGCCGGCTGGTGTCGCAGCTCGAGGCCATCGTCGGCTTCCTGCTGTTCGAGCGCCGCGGCACGCGCCTCCTGCCCTCGCTCGACGGCAAGCGTTTCTTCCAGGACGTGGAGAAGGCCTTCGTCGGGCTCGAGGGCCTGGAGGGCGCGGCCTCGAACATCCGCTCCTTCGGCGGCGACCGGCTCGCGGTGGCCGCCATGCCGCGGATCGCGGGCGGGCTGCTGAGCAAGGCCGTCGCGCAGTTCAAGGCCGAGCATCCCGAGACCCTGCTCACCATCCACTCGGGCGCCGCCGCCACCGTCAACACCTGGGTCAGCTCGGGCCTGTGCGAGCTCGGCCTGGCCATCCTCTACGGCGACGACGTGCCGGGCATGCAGGTCCAGACCCTGCTGACCATGGACTGCGTTGCCGTGCTGCCGATCGGGCACCGGCTCGCGAAGCGCAAGCAGGTCGCGGCGGCCGACCTCGAGGGCGAGGCCTTCGTCTCGTTCCCGCTCGGCAGCGCGCCGCGCGAACGCATCGACCGCGTGCTGGCGGCCGCGGGCGCCCGCACGCGCACGGTGCTGGAGTCGGACCTCGGTGCCTCGGTCTGCGCGCTGGTCGCCGCGGGCCTGGGCGTCAGCGTGCTCAATCCGCTGGCGGCGCTCGAGGAGCGGCGCAACCTCGAGCTCGCGGTGCGCGCCTTCGTGCCCGCGATCCCGGTGCGGCTCGCGCTGCTGCTGCCGCCCGATGCGCCGGATTCGCGGCTGGTGAGTGCCTTCGCGGACCAGGTGCGCGCGGTGATCGCGTCGGACCTCGAGGTGATCCGGCCGTACCGGCGCTGAGGCCGCCGGCTACACCAGCTCGGCGTTGGCCGAGATGCGCTGAATCGCCTGCGGCGGCTGCCCGAAGGCGCGCAGGAAGGCCTGCCGCATGCGCTCGCGGTCGCCGAACCCGGTTTCGCGCGCGATCACCTCGATCGGGTGGCGGCTGGTTTCCATCATCAGGCGCGCGGCCTCCACGCGCAGCCGCTCGATCGCCTTGGCCGGCGGCTGCCCGGTCTCCTCGCGGAACACGCGGCTGAACTGGCGCGGGCTCAGGTGCGCCGCGTTGGCCAGCACCTCCACCGACAGGTCGGCGGCGAGGTTCTCCCTGGCGTAGGCCAGGGCCGTCTGCACGCGATCGGACTTGGCATCGAGCTCGAGCAGGGTCGAGAACTGCGACTGGCCGCCGCCGCGGCGCTGGTAGATGACCAGCTTGCGCGCGATCGTCAGCGCCAGCTTGCGCCCGAGGTCCTTCTCGATCACCGCGAGCGCGAGGTCGAGGCCCGCGCTCATGCCGGCCGAGGTCCACACCGGCCCGTCGATGACGAAGATGCGGTCTTCCTCCATCTGCACGCGCGGATAGCGCTCCCTGAAGGCGCGCGCATGCAGCCAGTGGGTGGTGGCCTTGCGGCCGTCGAGCAGCCCGGCCTCGGCCAGCACGAAGGCGCCGGTGCAGATCGAGGCCATGCGGCGCGAGCGCGCGGCCGAGGCACGGACCCGCTCGATCAGGCTGCGCGGCGGCAGGCGGCATTCGTTGTCGCCCGCCACGATCAGGGTGTCGAACACGCGTTCGCCCCAGGCCTCGGTCTGCACCGCGAAGCCCTGCGACGAGGCCACCGCGCCGCCGGGTTCGGACACCACGGCGAAGTCATAGGCCGCCGAGCCGTTCATCAGGTTGGCGTATTCGAAGGCCGTGGCCACGGCCAGGGCCAGAGACTGGAAGCCGGGGTAGACGAGCAATCCGACGCTGTGCATTTCGCGCTCCTCGAGTGACCTGAAACCTTGCATGCCGTGCAAGCGCGCCATTCTGCGGCGCTTTGCCGGGTGCTGCGAGGCCGTGTCCGAAAACCTTGCATCTACGACATTGAGGAAATGTGGCGTCATTTTTACGATGACCCTCAGGCGCCGGCAGCCCGTCGGCCCGCTCTCTTCCAAGGTGAATTCCATGACCTCTTCGATGACTTCTTCCACGGCCTCCCGAGGCACCGCGCTGATCACGGGCGCTTCCACCGGCATCGGCGCCGTCTACGCCGACCGCCTGGCCCGGCGCGGCCACGACCTGATCCTGGTGGCCCGCAACGGCGAGCGGCTGCGAACGCTGGCGGACGAGCTGCGTGCCGCCACCGGCCGCCGTGTCACGACCCTCGTCGCCGACCTGACCGACCCGGCGGCGCGCTCGCGCGTCGAGGAGGTGCTGCGTACCGACGAGACCCTCACGATGCTCGTCAACAACGCCGGCATCGGCTCGGTCGCATCCATCCTCGCGGACGACGCCGACACCATGGAACACATGATCGCGCTCAACGTCACGGCGCTCACACGACTGAGCTATGCCGTGGCACCCGCGTTCGTGCGGCGCAAGGCCGGCACGATCGTCAACATCGCCTCGGTGGTCGGCGTCGCGGTCGAGATGCTCAACGGCGTCTACAGCGCGTCGAAGTCCTATGTGATCGGCTTCGGCCACACGCTGCAGCGCGACCTGGGCGACAAGGGCGTGCGCATCCAGACCGTGATGCCGGGCGCCACGGCCACCGAGTTCTGGGACGTCGCGGGCTATGCGCCGCAGAAGGAATCGGCCAGCACCATGTCGGCCGCGGACCTGGTGGACGCCGCGCTGGCGGGCCTCGACGCGGGCGAGCGCGTGACCATCCCGGGCCTGCACGAGGGCGAGCGGTGGACGCAGTGGGAAGCCGATCGCCGCGCGCTGGCGCCGAAGTTCGCCAACGCCGTCCCGGCCGCGCGCTATGGTCTGGCGCGCTGAGTCCTCTTCTCTTCTTTTCAGGAGCCCCGCATGCCGTACCTTCAACTGGACGTCAACGACCACTACCCGAGCGAGCTCAAGCAGCGCCTGGCCGAGCGCATGAGCCGCACCTACGCCGAGATGATGTCGGTGGACATCCGCCGCATCAGCGTGGCGGTGCGCGAGCTCGGCGAGGGCGGGCTCTGGCGCATTCCCGACCCGGAAGGCCCGCCGGTGCCGGTGTCGCTGATGATGCTGGACATCCGCCAGGGCCGCCCGCCCGAGCTGCGCATGGCGCTCGCCAAGGCGCTGTGCGCCCACTGCATCGAGCTGCTGGGCCTGCGCGAGGACCGGCTCAACGTCGAGTTCACGCAGCACACGGGCGACGAGATGTACCACCCCACGCTCGGCGGCTACAGCCCGGACTGGACGCCCGGGGAGTCCTGACGCGTGCCGCTCCGGCGGCGCCCGACCCCTGACCGCGAGCGGTCACGGTGCCTTGCGCATAATTGACGCAAGCTATGACCCTCACCGAACTCAAATACATCGTTGCCGTGGCCAGGGAGCGCCACTTCGGCAAGGCGGCCGAAGCCTGCTACGTGTCCCAGCCCACGCTCTCGGTGGCCATCAAGAAGCTCGAGGACGAACTCGAAGTCAAGCTCTTCGAGCGCAGCGCCGGCGAAGTCACGGTCACGCCGCTCGGCGAGCAGATCGTGCAGCAGGCCCAGAGCGTGCTCGACCAGGCGGCCAGCATCAAGGAGATCGCCAAGCGCGGCAAGGACCCGCTGGCCGGGCCGCTGAACCTCGGCGTGATCTACACCATCGGGCCCTACCTGCTGCCCGACCTCGTGCGCCAGGTGATCTCGCGCACGCCGCAGATGCCGCTGGTGCTGCAGGAGAACTTCACCGTCAAGCTGCTCGAGATGCTGCGCGCCGGCGAGATCGACTGCGCGATCATGGCCGAGCCCTTTCCCGACACCGGCCTCGCGATGGCGCCGCTGTACGACGAGCCCTTCGTGGCGGCGCTGCCGGTCAAGCACAAGTTCGCCGACCGCGAATCGATCACCTCGGAAGAGCTGCAGAGCGAGACCATGCTGCTGCTGGGCACGGGCCACTGCTTTCGCGACCACGTGCTCGAGGTCTGCCCCGAGTTCGCGCGCTTCTCGAGCAATGCCGAGGGCATCCGCAAGAGCTTCGAGGGCTCGTCGCTCGAGACCATCAAGCACATGGTGGCCTCGGGCATGGGCGTGACGCTGGTGCCGCGGCTGTCGGTGCCGGCCGAGGCGCTCAAGCCCAGGGGCAAGGGCCGCAAGGAGTCGGAGCAGATGGTGCGCTACCTGCCGGTGCGCGATGCGCAGGACCGCGATCCGCCCACGCGCCGCGTGGTGCTCGCATGGCGGCGCACCTTCACGCGCTACGAGGCGATCGCGGCGCTGCGCAACGCGATCTATGCCTGCGAACTGCCGGGCGTGAAGCGGCTGTCCTGAGCCGTGGCGGCGGAGGGAGAGGGCGAATTCGCGACCTCGGCCTACGCCGTTGCAAGCCTGGAATATCGAACGCTGCGATAGAGTGACGCTGTTGCGAAGCCGCGCGCCGGCTTCGAGAATTCCGGTGTCACACCCAACTTGAAGAAAGACCTTTTGCCATGGCCAAAGCTCCCAAGAAAACCAAGCCCTCTCCCGCTTCCTCCGCCGGCAAGGTGCCCAAGAAGGGCGGCGCGGTGGTCGCGCAGGAGTCCGGCAGCCGCAATGCGCCGATCATCAACATCGGCATCGAGCGCCAGGACCGCGCGGCCATCGCCGAAGGCCTGAGCCGCGTGCTCGCCGACACCTACACGCTCTACCTCACCACCCACAACTTCCACTGGAACGTGACGGGTCCGCACTTCAACTCGCTGCACGCGATGTTCATGGCGCAATACACCGAGCTGTGGAACTCGACCGACGTGATCGCCGAGCGCATCCGCGCGCTGGGCCACTACGCACCGGGTTCGTACGCCGAGTTCAGCAAGATCGCCACCGTGCCCGACGTGCCGCAGGACCCGCCCAAGGCGATGGAGATGGTGCGCATCCTCGTGAAGGGCCACGAGACCGTGTCGCGCATCGCGCGCGAATTCATCCCCGTGGCCGAGGAAGCCGGCGACGATCCGACGGCCGACATGCTGACCGCGCGCTGCACGGTGCACGACCAGACCGCCTGGATGCTGCGTTCGCTGCTCGAGGATTGACCACCCATCCCGCCCCTCACGGCCTCACGCCCGCGCCACGCCGCGGGCGTTTTGCCGTGTACCTCGACCTGATCCGCTGGAACCGTCCCGCGGGCTGGCTGCTGCTGCTGTGGCCCAGCCTCGGCGCGCTCTGGTTCGCGGCCGACGGCTGGCCGGGCTGGCACCTGATCGCGGTGTTCGTGCTCGGCACGATCCTGATGCGCAGCGCGGGCTGCTGCGTCAACGACGTGGCCGACCGCGACTTCGACCGCCACGTGAAGCGCACCGCGCAGCGGCCCGTGACCAGCGGCGAGATCTCGGTGCGCGAGGCGCTGCTGTTCGGCGCGGTGCTCGCGCTGGTGGCCTTCGGCCTGGTGCTCACGACCAACCGGGTCACGGTGTACTGGTCGTTCGCCGCGCTCGCGGTCACGTTGGTCTATCCCTATGCCAAGCGCTTCGTCTCGATCCCGCAGGCGGTGCTCGGCATCGCGTTCAGCTTCGGCATTCCGATGGCCTTCGCGGCCGTGCAGGCGACCGTGCCGGCTTTCGCGTGGTGGCTACTGGCGGGCAACCTGTTCTGGGTGCTGGCCTACGACACCGAGTACGCGATGGTCGACCGCGACGACGACCTCAAGATCGGCATGAAGACCTCGGCCATCACCTTTGGCCGCTACGACGTGGCGGCGGTGATGGCGAGCTATGCGGTCTTTCTCGCGGTGTGGACCTGGGCCGGCGCGAGCCGCGGGCTCGGCGCCGTGTTCTACCTCGCGATCGCGATCGCCGCGGGACAGGCGGCCTGGCACTGGCGGCTGATCCGCGAGCGCACGCGCGAAGGCTGCTTCCAGGCCTTCCGGCTCAACCACTGGCTGGGCTTCGCGGTCTTCGCCGGCGTGGTGGCCGGCTACGGCTTGCGCTGATCCACGACCCGGCCCGGAGACGAGACCGCATGCAGCCCACGCCCGACGCCCAGGCCACGCTGGCGCAGCTGCGCGGCCGGATCGGCCGGGAGGCCCATTCGGAGTGGCACCGCATCACCCAGGACATGGTGGCGCGCTATGCCGAGCTCTCGGGCGACGGCGAGGGCGAATGGATCCATCTCGATCCGGAGCGCGCCGCGCGCGAGGCTGGCTACGGCGGCGCCATCGTGCAGGGATTCTTCCAGGTCTCGCACCTGATCAAGCTCAGCGGCGAGGCGATGCGCAGCCTGCTGCCCTTCGACACCAACCATGCGCTGAACTATGGCTTCGACCGCCTGCGCTTCGTGCGGCCGATGCCGGTGGGCGCGCGCTTCCGGGCGCGCGTGCGCATCGCGGAGGTCACGCCCAAGCCCGGCGACAGCTTCCTGCTGAAGGAGGCGCTGCAGCTCGAGCTGGAGGATGGCACCGTCACGCTGGCGGCCGACTGGCTGTTCTTCCTCGGCCCGCGCGCGCTGGCCGGCACCTTCGACGCGCCGCCGGCCTGACGGCCCTCAACCGCGGCCGAATTCCTCGCCGAGCTCGGCCGCGCGCTTCTGTGCCGCGCGGATCGCGGTCTTGAACTGTCCCTTGACGTCGGTCTGCTGCAGCGCGCTGATCGCCGCGTAGGTGGTGCCGCCCTTGGAGGTCACGCGCTCGCGCAGCACCGCGGGCGGCTCGTGCGCGCTGTCGGCCAGCGCCGAGGCGCCGGTGAAGGTGCCGATCGCCAGGCGCTGCGCCTGGTCGGGCGTGAGGCCCATCTCGATGCCGGCCTCGGTCATGGCCTCGATGAAATAGAACACGTAGGCCGGGCCCGAGCCCGACATCGCGGTCACCGCGTCGAGCGCGGGTTCTTCGTCGACCCAGATCAGCTCGCCGGTGGGCGTCAGCAACTGGCCGACCAGCGCGCGGTCGGCGCCGTCGGCGCCGGCGCGCGCGAACAGGCCCGTCATGCCCTGGCCGACCAGCGCCGGCGTGTTCGGCATGGCCCGCACCACGCGCTCGGTGGCCAGCCAGCGGGCGATGCTGTCGGACGGGATGCCCGCGGCCACGCTCAGGTGCAGGGCGTTCCCGGCGAAGGGGCGCACCGGGCGCGTGGCCTCGGCGAAGGTCTGGGGCTTGACCGCCCAGACCACCACCGCGCAGCGCGACAGTGCCGCGCCGGCCTCCGCCTGGGCCGCGATGCCGAAGGTGTTGGCCAGCCTGGCGCGCGCCTCCTCGAAGGGCTCGACCACCTCGAAGGAGGTGGCCGGCGTGCCTTGCTGGATCAGCCCGCCGATGATGGCGCTGGCCATGTTGCCGCCGCCGATGAAGGCGATGGGCGGCAGCGGCGCGGGGGCGTTGCGGGGCAGGAAGGTGGCGGCGATGGTCATGGTCGGTCGAGGAATTCGAAGGCGGCGAACTGCGTGATCTGCAGCGGATTGAAATTGTCGTCGCTGACGATCATCAGCGTCCGCCCGCCACCGGGCAGCGGCGGGCCCCAGCACATGCCCTCGCTGTTGTCGAGGCGCGAGAGGCTGTTGTCGGCCCCGAGCCGGGAGAAATCGGCGACCAGGGTCTTGGCGACCGGCCGGTGGTTGCCAGGGGCCAGCGCCTCCAGGCCCAGCACGTCGCTGCCGCCGCGGGTGTCTATTTCATAGAGGCGCAGCGAATTCCCGGTGCCGGCGGCGTAGGCACGCTCGAGCACCAGCATGCGGTGCGCGTCGATCATCAGCACCTCGCTCACGCCGTTGTCGGCATAGGTGCCGGGCACGAGGGGGCGCAGCGGAATCGCGTCGGGCACATAGGCGATCTGGCCGGTCGCCCGGCCGCTGGCCAGGTCGATGCGCGTGAAGCGGCAGGGGCCGCCGGCGGCGTCGACCGTGGGCACGGGGCCGTCCTGGATCAGCGCGTTCTCCATCGCCAGCCAGGCCGTGCGGCCATCGGGCGTCAGCGCGAGGCCCTCGAAGGCGAGGTTGTCGCGCGCGCCGCGGCGCTGGGCCGGGTCGGGCTGGAACATGGCGGGCAGCGCGAATTCGCGCAGGAAGCGGCCATCGCGCGCCG
>NZ_JBZAYE010000300.1:0-8586 GCF_058244205.1 Variovorax sp. 20P10.2.4 | reverse complement strand
TCGTCGGGCGCCTCGTAGGCGGCGGCGCGGAACAGCAGGCCGCCGCGGCTGCCGTCGGCGCCCGAGAAGGGCACGCAGGCCGCGAACGGGAAGGCCGCCATCAGCGCCTGCAGCGCCCGGCGCGCGGCCAGCGCGTCGTCGTCGGGCAGCCAGGCCATGGCCAGCAGCGACCAGGGCAGCTCGGCCTTGAGGATCTTGACCGGCACGTGCTTGAGCTCGGGCTGCTTCGAGATGGGGCAGTACGCCGGCGTGGTGACGGCATTGATGCCCGCGAGCGGCGTGCCGCTGGAGGACGAGCCGCCCAGGTACTCGCCGCCCCAGTGCATCGCGACGAAGGCCTGGTCGGGCGCGATCTCCTCGCTGGCGCGCGCGGGCAGCAGGATCGAGCCGCGCCGCGAGCTCAGGTGCACCAGGTCGCCCTCGCGTAGCGCGCGCCGCGCCATGTCCTGCGGATTCATCTGCACCGCAGGCTCGGCCACGTGGCCGAACAGCCGGCCGACGTTGCCGGTGCGGCTCATGCCGTGCCACTGGTCGCGCAGCCGGCCGGTGTTGAGCGAGAACGGCCAGCGCGGTTCGCGCGGCTCGGCCAGCGGGCGGTAGACGGTGTCGACGAAGCGCGCGCGGCCGTCGGGCGTGGGGAACACGCCGTCTTCGTACAGGCGCGCGCGGCCGGCCGTCTCGCCCTCGCGCAGCGGCCATTGCTGCGGGCCGGCGTGCTCGAGCATCGCCCAGCTCAGGCCGGTGATGTCGAGGTCGCGCCCGCGCGTCGATTCGCGGTGCTCGTTCCAGACCGACTCGGCGTTCTCGTAGGGAAACAGCGTGGCCGCGCGGCCCAGCCTCGCCTCGAGCCGGCGCGCGAATTCGGCCGCGATCGACCAGTCGTGGCGTGCTTCGCCGGCCGGCGGCACGGCGGGGCGCACGCGCGAGATGCGGCGTTCGCTGTTGGTGACCGTGCCTTCCTTCTCGCCCCAGGTGGTGGCCGGCAGCAGCAGGTCGGCGTAGGCGCAGGTGGCGGTGGTGGCGAAGGCTTCCTGCACCACCACGAACTCGGCGCGCTCGAGCGCGCGGCGCACCGTGGCCTGGTCGGGCATCGACTGGGCCGGGTTGGTGCAGGCGATCCACAGCGCGCGGATCTCGCCGTCGGCCGCGGCCTGGAACATCTCGACCGCGGTCTTGCCGGGCCGCGCGGGCACCGAGGGCACGCCCCAGAGCGCCGCCACTTCGGCGCGGTGCGCGGGGTTCGCGAGGTCGCGGTGCGCGCTCAGCAGGTTCGCGAGGCCGCCGACCTCGCGCCCGCCCATCGCATTGGGCTGGCCGGTGAGCGAGAACGGCCCCGCGCCCGCGCGCCCGATCTGGCCCGTAGCCAGGTGCAGGTTGATCAGCGCGGCATTCTTCGCGGTGCCGCTCGAGGACTGGTTGAGGCCCTGGCAGTACAGGCTCAGCGTGGCCGGCGAGGTGGCGAACAGCCGGGCCGCCTCGAACAGCTGCTCGGTCGACAGGCCGCAGACCCGTGCCACCGTCTCGGGCGTGCAGTCGCCCACCGTGGCCTTCAGCGCCTCGAAGCCGCTGGTGTGGGCCGCGATGTAGTCGGCGTCGATCCAGCCTTCGCGCAGCATCAGGTGCAGCATGCCGTTGAACAGCATCACGTCGGTGCCCGGCTGCAGCGGCAGGAACAGGTCGGCGATCTCCACCGTGTCGGTGCGGCGCGGGTCGGCCACCACGATCTTCAGCGCCGGGTTGGCGGCCTTCGCGTCCTCGATGCGTCGAAACAGGATCGGATGGGCCCAGGCGGTGTTGCTGCCGACGATGAACAGGCACTGCGCATGCCGCAGGTCGTCGTAGCAGGCGGGCGGCGCGTCGGCGCCCAGCGTTTGCTTGTAGCCGGCCACCGCGCTGCTCATGCACAGGCGCGAGTTGGTGTCGATGTTGTTGGTGCCGACCAGGCCCTTGGCGAGCTTGTTGAAGACGTAGTAGTCCTCGGTGAGCAGCTGGCCCGAGACGTAGAAGCCGACCGCGTCGGGGCCGTGCGCCTGCACGATGCCGGCGAAGCGGCTGACCGCATCGTCGAGCGCCGCGTCCCAGCCCAGCGGCTGCGGTGCCTCGCCGCGGCGCGCGCGCTGCATCGGGCGCAGCAGCCGCGTCTGGCGCGTGATCGGTGCGCTGGCCGTCAGGTGCAGGGTCGAGCCCTTGGTGCAGAGGCGGCCGAAGTTGGCCGGATGGTCCGGGTCGCCGCGCACGCCGGTGATCTGCGCGCCCTCGGACTCGATGATCACGCCGCAGCCGACGCCGCAGTAGGGGCAGGTGGAGCGGGTGTCGGTCATGCGGCTGCCTTGGGTTCGCCCTCGCCACCGGCATCGCCGGCCAGGGCCTCGCCGAACATCAGCCGGTCGCGGATCTCCTGCACGCTGCGCCCCTCGCGCACCAGCTCGTAGTACCAGCTGCCGTCCACCGTGTCGCCGTAGAGGCAGGCGCCCACCAGCTTGTCGTCCTTGAGCACCAGCTTCTTGTAGACGCCGCCGAAGGGGTCGCTCATCACGATCTCCTCGGTGCCTTCGCCGCCCATGAACTCGCCCGCGCTGAACAGGTCGATGCCCGTGACCTTGAGCTTGGTCGAGGTCAGCGAGCCCTGGTAGCGGCCGATGCCGAACTGCGCGAGATGGTTGGCCGCCACCTTGGCCTGCTCGAACAGCGGCGCCACCAGGCCGTAGGCGATGCCGCGGTGCGCCGCGCATTCGCCGACCGCGTAGATGCGCGCGTCGGTCACGGTCTGCAGGGTGTCGGTGACCACGATGCCGCGGTGGCAGTGCAGCCGCATGCGCTCGGCCAGCTCGACGTTGGGGCGGATGCCCACGGCCATCACGACCAGGTCGGCCCGGACCTCGCTGCCGTCCTTGAAGCGGATCGCGGTGACGCGGCCATGTTCGCCGCCGACCAGTTCCTGGGTCTGCGCGCCCATCCTGAACTTCAGGCCGCGCTCCTCGAGCGACTGCTGCAGCAGCCGGGCCGCGGCCTCGTCGAGCTGGCGTTCCATGAGCCAGGGCATGACGTGCACCACCGTCACCTCCATGCCGCGCCGCATCAGGCCGTTGGCGGCCTCGAGGCCCAGGAGGCCGCCGCCGATCACCACCGCGTGGCGGTGCGTGCGCGCGGTCTCGATCATGCAGTCGGTGTCGGCGATGTCGCGGTAGGCGATCACGCCCTCGAGCTCCTTGCCGGGCACCGGCAGCATGAAGGGGGTGGAGCCGGTGCAGACCAGCAGGCGGTCGTAGGCGGCCTCGGTGCCGTCGTCGGCGCGCACGATGCGCTTCACGCGGTCGACCTCGACCACCTTCTTTCCGGCATGCACCGCGATGCCGTGGTCCCGGTACCAGTCCCAGCCGTTGAGCACGATCTCGTCGAGCGTCTGCTCGCCCGCGAGCACCGGCGACAACATGATGCGGTTGTAGTTGGGATGCGGCTCGGCGCCGAACACCGTGATGTCGTAGAGGCCGGGCGCGATCTTCAGCAGCTCCTCGAGCGTGCGCACGCCGGCCATGCCGTTGCCGATCAGCACGAGTTTCATCTTCTTCATGGGGCCCTGCCTTTCTGCGACCGAGCGGATATCGAGCGGGCGAGGCGCTGGTGCGCACCTGTGCGCCGGGCGGCCCGGCGCGCGCCCGAGTCAGGCCGCGGCCTTCTCCACGTGCCCCTGGCGCGTGTAGAGGAAGTCGATCACGGCCTTGCGCGCATGCACGTAGGCCGGGTCCTCCGCGAGCTCGACGCGGTTGCGCGGGCGCGGGATGTCGACCGTGAGCACCTCGCCGATGGTGGCGGCCGGGCCGTTGGTCAGCATCACGATGCGGTCGCTCAGCAGCACGGCCTCGTCCACGTCGTGCGTGACCATCACGACCGTGCTGCGCGTCTTCTGCACGATCGCCAGCAGCTCGTCCTGCAGCTTGGCGCGCGTGAGGGCGTCGAGCGCGCCGAAGGGCTCGTCCATCAGCAGCACCTTGGGCTCCATCGACAGCGCGCGCGCGATGCCCACGCGCTGCTTCATGCCGCCCGAGATCTCGCCGGGGCGCTTCTGCGCCGCCGGCGTGAGGCCGACCAGCGCCAGCGCCGCGTCGGTGCGCGCGCGCAACTGCGCCTTGTTCTCGGTGGCGGCGAACACCCGCTCGACCGCGAGGTAGACGTTCTCGAAGCAGGTGAGCCAGGGCAGCAGCGAGTGGTTCTGGAACACCACGGCGCGCTCGGGGCCCGGGCCCTTGATCTCCTTGTTGGCGCACAGCAGCGCGCCCGCGGTGGGCGTGGTGAGGCCGGCGATCAGGTTCAGCAGCGTGGACTTGCCGCAGCCCGAGTGGCCGATCAGCGTGATGAACTCGCCCTTGGCCACACCGAGGTGCACGTCGCGCAGCGCGACGAAGCGGCCCTTGGGCGTCTTGAAGGCCTGCTCGACGCCGTGGATCTCGATGTACTTCGATTCGTCGATCATGATTTCACCTCTTCGAACGTGAAGGCCGTCGCGAGCTTGATCAGCGCGAACTCGAGCACCAGTCCGACGATGCCGATCACGAAGATCGCGATGATGATGTTGGCGACGTTGAGGTTGTTCCACTCGTCCCAGACCCAGAAGCCGATGCCCACGCCGCCGGTCAGCATCTCGGCCGCCACGATCACCAGCCAGGCGGTGCCCACGGCCAGCCGCACGCCGGTCAGCATGTAGGGCAGCACGGCCGGGAACAGGATCTTGGTGAGAATCTTCCATTCGCTGAGGTTCAGCACCCTGGCCACGTTCATGTAGTCGCTCGGCACGCGCTGCACGCCCACGGCGGTGTTGATGACCATCGGCCAGATCGAGCAGATGAAGATGGTCCAGATCGCGGCCGGGTTGGCGCCCTTGAACACCAACAGGCCGATCGGCAGCCAGGCCAGCGGCGAGACCGGGCGCAGCAGGCTGATCAGCGGATTGAACATGCGCGCAAGGAACTCGAAGCGCCCGATCGCGAAGCCCGCCGGAATGCCGACCAGCGCCGCGAGGCCGAAGCCCAGCGCCACGCGCTGCAGCGAGGACAGCACATTCCAGCCCACGCCCTGGTCGTTGGGGCCCTTGCTGTAGAAGGGATCGCTGAACACCGTGAGCGCCTGCTGCCAGACCGCCAGCGGCGAGGGGAAGCCGGTGGTGCTGCGCATCGCCACGATCTCCCACACCAGCAGCAGCAGGCCGAAGCCCGCGAGCGGCGGCAGCACGCGCATCCAGAAGGCGCGCAGGTCGAGCGGGGTGCGCGCCTCGGACTTGCGCGCGGGGCGAACGGGCGCCGCGATGACGGCGGCGGGCTTGGCCGCGATGGCCGGAGCCGACGGCGCGGCGACCGCCTCGAGCGGCGAATGGAAGACTGCGCTGACCATGGTGTTCTCCCTATGCATGAAGCTTGAAGGACTCGGCGTACTTCTTCGGGTCCTTGCCGTCCCAGACCGAGCCGTCGAACAGCTTGCTGCTGCGCATCGGGTCCTTGGGCACCGGCGTCTGCGTGGCGGCGGCCGCCTGCTTGTAGATGTCGATGCGGTTGATCTCGGTGGCCACCTTGAGGTAGTCAGGATGCTCCTTGAGCAGGCCCCAGCGCTTGTGCTGCGTGAGGAACCACATGCCGTCCGACAGGTAGGGGAAGCTGACCGCGCCGCCGTTGTAGAACTTCATGTGGTTGGGGTCGTCCCAGCTCTTGCCCAGGCCGTTGACGTAGCGGCCCAGGATGCGCTGGTTGATCGCGTCCACGCTGGTGTTGACGTAGCTCTTGTCGGCGATGGTCTCGGCCATCTTG
Organism: Variovorax sp. 20P10.2.4; assembly: GCF_058244205.1. Lineage (NCBI taxonomy): Bacteria > Pseudomonadati > Pseudomonadota > Betaproteobacteria > Burkholderiales > Comamonadaceae > Variovorax > Variovorax sp. 20P10.2.4. The sequence goes on along the minus strand of NZ_JBZAYE010000300.1, from coordinate 2,791 downwards.
TTCTTGTTCTGCAGGCCGGTGTCGATCCACTTGCCGGCCTCGAGCACGGCGGCGGTCACGGCGCGCGCGGTGTTCGGGTACTTCTTCGCGAACTCGGCCGTGGTGCCGAGCACCTTCTCGGGATGGTCCTTCCAGATGTCCTGCGTGGTGATGGCCGTGATGCCGATGCCGTCCATGATCGCGCGCTGGCCCCAGGGCTCGCCCACGCAGTAGCCGTCCATGTTGCCCACGCGCATGTTGGCCACCATCTGCGGCGGCGGCACGGTGATGTTCTTGACGTCCTTGAACGGGTCTATGCCGGCCGAGGCGAGCCAGTAGTAGAGCCACATCGCGTGGGTGCCGGTCGGGAAGGTCTGGGCGAAGGTGTATTCGCGCTTCTCGCTGGCGATCAGCTTGGCGAGCGAGGCCGCGTCGACCGCGCCCTTGTCGGCCAGCTTCTTCGACAGCGTGATCGCCTGGCCGTTGTTGTTGAGGGTCATGAGCACGGCCATGTCTTTCTTCGGGCCGCTCAGGCCCAGGTGCATGCCGTAGACCAGGCCGTAGAGCACGTGGGCCATGTCGAGGTCGCCGTTGGCCAGCTTGTCGCGCACGCCGGCCCAGCTCGCCTCCTTGCTCGGCACGATTTTCACGCCGTACTTCTTGTCGATGCCCAGCACCGAGGCCATCACCACGCTGGCGCAGTCGGTCAGCGGGATGAAGCCGATCTTCACTTCCTCCTTCTCGGGCTTGTCGGAGCCCTGGGCCCAGACGGCGGCGCGCAACGCGGGATCGATCCCGACGGCGCCGATGGCGGCGGCCTGCAGCACGCGGCGCCGGCTCAGTTTGGTTTGCAGCGGATCGGACATGGGGCGGACTCCTGCGAAGAGAAAGGCGGAAGACAAAAACGAAAAGGCGTCCTCACCACCGCAGGGGGCTGCTCGCAAACGAGCCAGCCCCGCGGGATAAGGACGCCTTTGTCCGGGTCGGTGGACGGCCCCCGCCATTGGGGGCCCTCTGCCTGGAGGCCCGCAGGCCTCATGCACTGTCTTGAGCAAAGCGCGTGCCAGCCTCGGCGCGCGTGGTTTTGCTATGGCTTTGCTAGCTCGATGCGCCGTATGGGTGCGCCCGGGCCTTCGATTCGGCGGGGAAGGGCGGCCGGCGCGTCGGCAGGCACGGTTGTTGTGCACTGCACCAGAGCGGACCGATCAGCGTGGCAGGTAGTCGGCCATCGCGAGCACCGACTCGGCCACGTCGACCAGCCGGCGGTTCTGGTTCATCGCGGTCTGGCGCAGCATCTTGTGCGCCTCTTCCTCGCTCATCCGGCGGTGCGCCATCAGCAGGCCCTTGGCGCGCTCGACCAGCTTGCGCTCGTTGAGCGAGGCGCGCACGGTCTCGAGCTCGTCGCCCATGACCTGCAGCCGGCGCGACTGCGCCTGCACCATGTCGAGCACCGAGCGCTCGAGCGTGCGGCCGTAGAGCGTGGCGGCCTCGGGCGCGGCGGGGCGCGCGGCGGCCGGTACCGGCGCCAGCACGTCGTCGAAGAAACGCTCGCCGTCGTCGCGCGGCGCCAGGGTGTCGAGCAGGCGCCGGTAGTCCTCGAGCTCGCGCCGCGCCTGTTCGGTCTTGTGGCCGCACTGCAGCCGCAGGTCATCGGCCAACTGGTCCTCGACGGTGCGCATGGCGTCGATGCGCGCGCTGCAGCAGTCGAACCAGGCCTGGCTCAGCCGCGGGTCGGGCAGGCCGCCCGCGGGCGCCGCCCCCGGGTGCACGGTGCCGATGCGGCGCATGCGCTCGAGCCCGGCCAGCGTGCTGTCGCTCTGGCTCTGGCGCCACAGCGCGAGCAGCGCGGGATTGGAGAACTCGGTGAAGACCTGGAAGCAGCGCTCCTGCGACTCGACCAGGTGCAGCCACTGGGCCCGCTGCGCGTCGTCGACGCGGCCCGTGGCGAGGGCGGCGGCGCCGAGGGCGCGCTCCTGGCCCGCGAACTCCTTGCCCTGCATGAAGTTGAACAGCGCCACCAGCAGGCGCGAGATCTCGGGGTCGGTGGCGCCGTCGGCGGCCTCGAACACCACCGACAGCAGCCCCGCGACCAGCTTGGCGAAGGCCGCGGTGGCCTGCGCGGGCTGCAGTTCGAGCGCGCCGATGCGCCGGCGCAGGGCCGGCAGGCCATCGAGGCCCGGCAGCACCCAGGCGATGCGGCTGAACAGCCGCGTGTGGTTGCCGTCGCCCGCGCGGCCTTGCGCCTCGGCCTCGAGCCGGTCGAAGCCCAGCCGCACCGCCTGCTCGAGCGCCACGCACTCGGCGATCTGCGGATCGCGCTGGTCGCCGAAGCGCGCGCCGCGCGAGGCCAGGAAGACATTCGACAGGCCGCGCTCGCGCTGCAGCGCATGCACGAGCCGGCCGACGGCGCCGACCAGCTCGCTGGTGCGCGCGAGCTGCTCGAGCGCGTCGATCTCGCTGCGCCGCGCGGCGATCAGGAAGTGCAGTCCGGATTTCATGGGGTGCCGGACGAGCAGCAACATCCGTGCCGTACCCCCGCGCCAGCAGCCCCTATCGCCCGCCGCCTACACTCGCGGCCATGCTGCTTCTAGGAATCGAATCCTCCTGCGACGAGACCGGCGTGGCGCTGGTCGAGTCGCATGGCGACGCGCTGCCGGTGCTGCGCTCGCATGCGCTGCACAGCCAGATCGCGATGCACCAGGCCTATGGCGGCGTGGTGCCCGAACTCGCGAGCCGCGACCACATCCGCCGCGTGCTGCCGCTGACCGATGCCGTGATGGCCGAGGCCGGGCGCACGCTGGCGGAGGTCGAC
>NZ_JBZAYE010000030.1:0-27198 GCF_058244205.1 Variovorax sp. 20P10.2.4 | reverse complement strand
GCGGCCGCGATCTCGAGCGCGCGCCGCACCATCGTCGGCACCTCGTCGGGCGTGCGCACCTGGTGGTTCCACTTGGTCACCGGGCGCGACATGCCCAGCGCGTCGCTTTCCTGGAAGGCCTGCGTGCCGATCACCGCGGTCGACACCTGGCCGCTGATGCACAAGAGCGGCACCGAATCGCTGATCGCGTCGAGCAGGCCCGAGATGGTGTTGCCGACGCCCGGCCCCGAGGTGACCAGCACCACGCCCACGCGGCCGGTGGTGCGCGCATAGCCCTCGGCCGCGTGCACGGCCGCCTGCTCGTGGCGCACCAGCACGTGGCGCAGCCGCGGCTCGCCGTGCAGCGCGTCGTACAGCGGCAGCGCGGCGCCGCCCGGGTAGCCGAAGAGGGTGTCGACGCCGCAGGCCACCAGCGTGTCGAGCAGCGCCTCGGCGCCGTTGCGCACGCGCGGCGCGGTGTCGATGGCGAGCGCGGCATCGAGGGGCAGATCGGTGGCCGCGCCGATGTCCGAAAGATTTTCGGCATCCAGCGTCAGGGCGAGGTCGTTGGGAAGGTCGAGCAGTCTCATGCCGTCAATTCTTCCGTGTTTGAGGCAGAATTTGCTTCTGATTTTTGGATATTCAGGCCTCAAACATGAAAATCAATCGCAAATCTTCGCAAGATGACGAAGGACTTTTCGACAAGATCGACATGGCGATCCTCCGGGTGCTGCTGCTCGATTCGCGCAAGACCCTGCAGGACATCAGCGCCGAGGTCGGGCTCTCGCCCACCAGCTGCTGGACGCGCATCAAGAAGCTCGAGGCCCAGGGCGTGATCAAGCGCTACACGGTCGACATCGATCCGGCCAAGCTCGGCTACCAGGACTCGGTGATCGTGCAGGTCACGCTCGAGAGCCACACCGACGAGACGCTCTACGACTTCGGCCGCACCCTGGCCACCATCCCCGAGATCCAGGAGGCCTACCTGGTCTCGGGCGACTACGACTACTACATCCGCATCGCGGTGCGCGACACGCGCGACTACGAGCGGCTGCTGCGCGAGAAGCTCTACAAGATCCCCGGCATCCGGCACAGCAAGTCGCACTTCGTGCTGCGGGTGCTGAAGGAAGCGAGCATGCCGATCCTCTGAAAGGAAAAAAAAACCGCCCGGGCCGGCAGGACCGGCCCCGGGCGGCTCGGGCGCTCGCGCGCCGCGGCCTTACTGCTGCACCGTGATCGCCTTCGCCGTCAGCGAGGCATCGAAGTTCAGCATCGCCGGGTACTGCGGCCAGTTCACGCCCAGCGCCGCGTTGTTCGGATCGCCACCGCGCGCGAACGCCGCCAGGCTCTTCATCATCGCGTCCGACAGCTGCAGCCGCCCCGGCTCGTTGGCCTTCGAATTGGCGAACTTCGAATAGAGCGACGGCCCGAAGTTGCCGAACACGAACGGCAGGTCGAAGGTGTGGGCCGCGCCGAAGATGTCGTTGAACGGCGCCGGCGACTTGTCCCAGTTGAACTGGTACCACCACAGCGGCACCTTCTGCGCCGCGAGCACCGGAAAGATCTGCTTGCGCAGCGCGATGAAGAAGTACTGGTTGTAGAGGTCGGTGCGCGCGTTGAAGCCGGTCACCGGCGTCGTCACCGGCAGGTACTGGCCCGGGATCCACTGCTCGAGCGAGGTCGTCGGGGCCGCGTTCGGGTCGTAGTTGTAGGCCATCGAGAACACCGTCGGATCGTCGAGCAGCCGGCCGCTGATGCCGCCGAAGGCGGGCGAGGTCGCGAGGTTCTGCGGGAACAGCTTGGTCTCGTCGCGCGTGTAGCCGGCCAGCACCGGCACCTTGAGGAACTCGCCCGCGTTGATCGCCGCGATCGGGTTGGTCGGCACCACCACGCCGTCGTTGAGCGGATTCGAGGCCGACAGCCCCTGCGGCGCCAGCTTGTTGAGCACGGTCTGCAGCAGCGTGTCGGCGCTCTTCGAGCGCAGGTAGGCCGCGAGGTCGGCATTGCTCTGCGACGCGATGTAGGCGGTGGCCGCGGCCGTGTCCTTCACCGTGCCGTCGGCCACCAGCAGCGCCGCCAGCAGCGCGTTGTTCTGGTTCGGCACCGTGGTCGCGGTGGCGACACCGCCGCTCAGCGGCACCAGGCGCTGGAACAGCGCGGGCTTGGTGTTGACCACCAGCGGCGAGACCATCAGCGCGTAGATGTTGACCGCACCGGCCGACTGGCCCATCAGCGTGACGTTGGCCGGGTCGCCGCCGAAGCGTGCGATGTTCGCGTTGACGAACTTCATGCCCTTGATCAGGTCGAGGATCGCGTAGTTGCCCGAGTCGTCGTTCGCATCCACGCCGGCCTTGAGCTGCGGCGAGGCCAGGAAGCCGAGGATGCCGAGCCGGTAGTTGATCGACACCACCACCGCGTTGGCCGCCTTCGAGAGCGCCGCGCCGTCGTAGACCGGGTCGCCGGTATAGCCCGTGATGTTGCTGCCGCCGTAGACGAACACGATGACCGGCAGCTTGTCGGTCGCGGCCGCGGTCGAGGGCGTCCAGATGTTGAGGTAGAGGCAGTCTTCCGAGCCCGTGGTCTTGCCGATCGAGCTGCCGATGGTCTCGTCGTAGCGGTTGTTCTGGCCCGGGCCGTAGAGCCGACCGGTTTGCGCGCAGGCATTGCCGAGCTTCTGCGTGGTCTTCGTCGCGGTCCACGGCTCGGGGTCGACCGGCGCCTTCCAGCGCAGCGCGCCGACCGGCGGCTTGGCGAAGGGCACGCCCTTCCAGCTATAGGTGCCGTTGGTCGCGGAGTCGTCGTTGCCCTGCACGGGTCCGTAGGCCGTGGTGCGCAGCACCGGGGACTGTGCGGGCGGCGTGTCGGGCGGCGGGTTGCTCGTCGTGGGTGGGGGCAAGGCCACGAAGCCGGCACTGCCGCCTCCACCGCCGCCGCAGGCCGTGAGTTGCAGCAGGGCGAGAACGGCGCAGGCGGCACCGGCGCGCAGAGGGCGAATCGTCATGAAGTCTCCTGTTTTTTCCAGTGGTGATGGCCGCCGGTCCCAGGGACCGACGACCATCCACGAGTCTCGGCACGGTCGGCTCCGATTCCAATGTGGCGCGCGCACACCTTTGGCCCGCGTTCTATGTGAGGGCAAGGGCCGCGGGGGCGATAGCGCGCCGATAATTGCCGTCGACCCGCGAAGACGGGACAACGAACGAGCCGCCGGTGCGCGCGGCCGTTCGATCGGGGAGAAACCGGCGGCCCACGGGTGCGCCCCTCGCTGCAAACGGCCGGCGCCCGTCCGGCGCACGCCGCGAGCCGACAGCGAGTTCCAAGGCGCAAGCGTTCGATGAGACAGGGCAACAACGACGGCGGGCGAACCGGTCGGGGGATCGCGGCCTTCTGGCGCGCGCTGCCGCTGATCGTGTTGTTGCTGTGCTGTGCGCGCGCCTCCATCGCGGCGCCCGTGCTGCCTGGCGTCCAGCCCATCCACATCACCGAAGCCGAGCTGCAGTCGGTGCCCGGCTCCGGCTTCACGGCCCCGCCGCTGCTGTCGGTCGATGCCGAACTGCCGCGCGGCGGCTGGAAGCCGGTGAGCCTGCCCTACACCGCCGACCGCGAGCTCGTGCCCACTGCTTCCAGTGGCATGCGCACCGTCACCGACTGGTACCGCCTCGACCTCGGCAGGCTGCCGCCTTCGACCCAGCCGCGCCTGCTCTACCTGCCGCGCTGGAAGACCCTGGGCCACATCGCCGTGTACGGCGACGGCGTGCTCATCTACCAGTCGCACGGCAGCCCGATCCACAACGGCTACAACCATCCGTTGCTGCTGCCGCTCAACCCCGCGGCCCAGGCACCCACGCCCGCGTCGGTGCTGATCCGCGTCGACCGGCTGCGCAACAGCGGCAGCGGCGTCTCGACCGTGTGGGTGGGCCATGAGGAAGACCTGTCCTGGCGCTACCAGGCGCGCCATCTGCTGCAGGTGCAACTGCCGTTCATGGGCAGCGCCGCCTTCCTCGCGGTCGGCGCCTTCGCCTTCGCCGTGTGGCTGGGCAAGCGGCGCGAGCCGCTCTACCTGCTGTTCTTCGCCATCTCCGCGGCGGCCTTCCTGCGCATGCTCCACTACTACGTGGGCGGCAGCTACATCCCGATGTCGGACGACTGGTTCGAGTGGATGACCGTGGCCAGCCTGCTGTGGCTGATCCTGTTCGTCCACCTGTTCCTCGAGCGATTGCACCGGCAACCCTCGCCCTGGCTCACGCGGCTGTCGGTCGGTCTCGTGCTGGCCTGCAACCTCGCGACCCTGCCGCACGTCTCGCGATCGATCGTCAGCCTCTACCTGTTCACCCCGCTGCTCAACCTCGCCGTGCTGCCCGTGGCCGTGCTGATCTTCTCGGTGAACCTGCGCAAGGCCTACCGCGTGCAGTTGCCCGAGGGCCGGCTGGTCGCGGCCTGGACCATGATCGCCGTCGCGTTCACCGGCTACGACGCCCTGCTGCAGAACAACCTCGTGGGCCCCGAGAGCGTCTACACCTCGCCCTACGCCATCATCGGCCTGTTCTTCGTCTTCTCGTACATCATGTTCCTGCGCTACACCGGCGCCTTCGCCGAGGTGGCGCGGCTCAACAAGGGCCTGGCGCACCGGCTGCGCGAGCGCGAGGACGAACTCAAGCAGAGCTACGAACGGCTGCGCGTGGTGGAGAACGAGCAGATGCTCAACGCCGAGCGCCGCCGCCTCATGCAGGACATGCACGACGGCCTGGGTTCCTCGCTGATCGGCGCCATCCGCTCGGTGGAGCAAGGCAGCATGAGCGACGCCGGCATCGCCGACATGCTCAAGGGCTGCATGGACGACCTCAAGCTCGCCATCGATTCGATGGAGAGCGTCGACGCCGACCTGCTGCTGCTGCTCGCGACCCTGCGCTTCCGGCTCGCGCCGCGCATCGAGGGCGCCGGCATCGCGCTGCGCTGGGAGGTGCAGCCCGTGCCGCCCCTGCCCTGGCTCGACCCGGGCAGCGCGCTGCACATCCTGCGCATCATGCAGGAGTGCATCGCCAACGTGATGCGCCACACGCGCGCCACCACCCTGCGCGTGAGCACCGCGGCCACCGACGAGCTCGTGTGCGTGACCATCGAGGACAACGGGCCGGGCTTCGACGTGGCCGAGGCGCTGCAGCATGGCGGGCGCGGGCTGCGCAATCAGCAGCAGCGCGCGCGGGCGATCGGCGGAACGGTGGGATGGCAGTCGGGCAGCGAAGGCACGCGCTTCACGCTGTGGCTGCCGATCGAACGCGAGACCGCGCCCACCACGGCCTGAGCCTCGGCCGCGCTGTTGCTCAGAGGCGCGCCGCGGCGTTCGGCTGGCTCGACAGGCGCAGCGTGCTGGCCTGGGCATCGGGCGGGCACGGTGCATCGGAGTAGACCGCATCGCCTTCGGGCATGACGCACTTCTGGACTTCGATGAAGGCCGGGGCTGCCTTCTTCACGGTCGCTTCGGCGCTGGCCATCGCGGTGTCCATTCTGGCGATCGGTGGCGCGACGGATGCGCGGACCGATTCGACCGGGGTGTTGTTGTCGATGGTCGACCTGGGCGCCTTCACGTGCTCCGGCATGATCGACGGCGGCAAGCGCGGCGCGCGCCCGGCGCTTTCGCGCACCAGGCTGCTGAGCGCGAGGTAGAACAGGAACACCGCGAGCAAGGCCACCCCCAGCCCCACGGCCCAGTACCTGGGCGCGCGAACGGCGCGCAGCGATTCCGTCAGCGGCGCGGCCATGCCAGACCTCCGGACTGCAATGCACCCGCCAGCTTCGCAATGCCGCCCGTGCCGCTCGCGGCCCGGCCGATCAGCGCGCCGCCGGCCGCACCGACGACGACGCGCGTGAGGAACGAACGGCTGCGGCCGGCGGCCAGCAGCAGCAACACGCCAGCGCCGAGCACGATCAGGTGCTCGCCGGGGTAGTCGGCGCGGGCGGCGTCGACCTGCTTGAACTTGTCGATGGTTTGTTCGAGGGTCATGGCTGAAGGTCCTTCCTGTCTTCAGCCGTTGTACGAGGACCGCAGCACGCGCCCTTGTAGGCGCGCGCCATCTGGCCCCTAGGAATCCATCTCGAAAACGCCGCGGATGGCGCCTCGCGGCAGTGCCGGCAGCTACTCGGTTTCGACCGTTGGCTCGGCCTGCTGCCCGTCGACCAGCACACACAGCTCGAAGGGCTCGGGGCCAAAGCCGAGGACGCTCATCCGCTTTTGCGATGGCCCCACCAAGAATGGCGACTCCTCACGGTCTTTCCGGGTATCCCATGAAATGCAGCGATGCATAGGCGCCCGTCTCCGGCTCTTCCGCAACAGGATGAACGGGTCCCTTGGGAAGATATTCCATGCGATTGTTCGCGACCGCCGCCACATGGATTTCGGTCTCGGCGACACCATGCGTCTTCAGGAGTTCGACCAGATACCCTGCTCTCGCCACGGCGAGATTGCGGCGATGGGTGCTTTTGCCTTCGGAGAAGGACGAGCCGGCCATGACCATGACAACCAACCTGGTCTGAGGCCAAGCTCGGGTCTTCAGGAGTGCTGCGACGACTCGCGCACGCTGGTCTTCCTCGAGAGCAATGCCTTGGGGCGGGTAGCCGATCTTCAGTTCTTCGCTGGACTGGGCCGGCGACAGACCATGGGCCGACGCAGTGAAGACAAGCAACGCAGCGCAGAACGCCCGGCCGAGTATCGAGAAGGCTGTCATGGTCTTGGATGCGCAAGGAAAATTTCATCGCCATCACTGCCGTGCCGGCGCTCCGAGCGAAGCATGACGGTGCCGCATGCCCCATGGGCGCACGACTCTATCAGCGCTTCGTGACGATCCGTCTCGCGGTCCACGGCGTGGAGCGCGACCTTCGCGCTCAGGGCAAACGCGGCCTCCCTCTACTGAACCGAACGACAGAGGGACGGCCCGCGCTGCAAGGTCCGTGCCCCACGGACGCGCCTTGACGCATACTGACCGCCACCTCCAAACACGCATTCAAAGGAAGTGACCGATGCTGAGAGGAAGCTGCCTCTGCCAAGGTGTCGCGTTCGAGATCGACGGCACGATCAAGGACCCGCTGTACTGTCACTGCTCGATGTGCCAGAAGGCGCACGGCACCGCCTTTCGCGCGCGCGGCAAGATCCTGGCGAAGGACTTCCGCTGGCTCAGGGGTGAGGAACTGGTCCGGTTCTACGAGTCTTCGCCGGGCGACCATCGCGGGTTCTGCTCGGTGTGCGGCTCGAGCCTGATCAGCAAGCTCGATGCGAAGCCGGCCGTGTTGGGTGTCGCGCTCGGCGTGCTCGATGGCGATCCGGGCGTGCGGCCGCTGTGCCATGTGTACGTGGGGTCGAAGGCGCCGTGGTTCGAGATCACCGACTCCTTGCCTCGGTACGAGACACGACCTCCCTCGAACACCTGATCGCCTGCCTCACGATCACCACCTGCCAGCACGCACCGACGCATGAAACGCCCCTTCTCCAAATTCCTGACCGCAGCAATCACCGTGGCCGGCATGGTCGCGCCGGCGCCCGCCCAGCCTGTCTCGCAGAACATGGAACTGATGGGCGCGATCGCCCGCGAGATCGTGAACAGCGGCGAGCCGCAAGGGGTCGATTGGGTCGAGGTCTCCGCGATCTTCTCTCTCGATGCCGATGGCGATGTCAACGGCAGCTACGGCTATGTGTACGACGCGCAGGGCCAGGCCCATGCGGCCGCCTTTCTCGAGGACCCGATCGAGCGCGAGGTGAAGGTCTATCGCGACTGGCTGCTGCACAAGGACAGGAAAGGCGACAAGGGCCTCATCAAGATGCTCTTTCAGTTCAACCGGCAGACGCGGCGGGTCCGCGCGGATTTCGAGTACGAGGATCCTCGGCGCTGGCAGGTCACGCCGGCCAACCTCGATGCCAGGGTCAAGGAGCTTCGGCCCCGTCTCGGTATTGCGGATGGCAAGTAGCGCGCCCGCGCCGAAGGCCCCGCGCGATGGCTCGCGCGGGGCCGCACGGCATCAAAGCAGCTGATAGATGCGGAAGTCGACCCGCCCTGCCGACAGCTCGTTGTAGCCCACGAGCACCAGGTCGTTGACCCAGGTGTAGCGCTCGTCCGAGGTCTCGAGCTTGGGCGTGGTGCGCAGGTAGGTCTCGCCGAAAGCGAGCCGCTCGCCCTTGGCCAGCCGCGCCCTGCCGTCGGGCGGCAGCCTGGCGATGCCCTTGCTCTCGAAGTAGATGAGCGCGCCGTCGTCGGTGCGCAAGGCGCCGCGGATGTCGAGCCGGCTGATGCCGTCCGCGCCGATCACGACCCAGTCGACGCTGCCCGGCAGGAACTGGCCGCTGAGCTTCGGCCCTTCGAGCCGGCCGCCCTTGCCGATGTAGGGCACCAGCGTGCCGCGCGGCGTGGGCACGACGATCGGCGTTTCGAGATCGACCTGCAGGTCGCACAGATGGCGGATCGGCAGCGCTTCGAACAGCGGCTGCTCGAAGAGTGGCTGCTTGTGGAGGATGGCGCTCATGGGATCAGCTCAGGGCGGCCTTGATTTCCGCGTAGTCGAAGAAGGTGTCCTTGCGCGTGACGAGCCCGTCGCCATCGACCTCGACCACATCCAGCGCATGGAAGCCACGGCGCTCCTTGCCCGGCGGCTGGAAGGTCAGCGTCCAGTCGAGCGTCCAGTGCCGGTCACCGAGCAACAGGCGGCGCGTTTCCACGCCGAAGCCCGGATAGCGCTCGAAGACTTCGCCGAACTCCTTCAGCAACGCGTCGTTGCCCCGCACCGCCGTGCCGCGGCCGTGCGCCTGGAAGGTCGAGTCCGGCGCATGCAGCGCCACGATCGCCTCGGGGTCGTGGGAGAGCCAGGCCGAGGCGTAGCGATCGGCGATGGCAGCGAGATCCAACTTGACAGGTTCAGACATGAGAAGCCTTTCGATGGGGTCGATTGCATTCGCGGAAGTCCTATCGACTCCGCGGTGCGCGAGGCGGTTTTCAAGTCGCCTCGCGAACGGTGGCGACTATACCTATGATTTTCATAGTGACAAGCGGTATGATGCCGGCAATGATCCAAAAATCGTCCCCACCCGCGTCCGCCGAGCACGAGGCGACGCATGCGCATTCGACCCTGTGCCCGATCGCGCGCGCGCAGGTCATCGTCGGCGACCGCTGGACCGTGCTCGTGCTGCGCGAGCTGTTCCTCGGCAATCGCCGCTTCGAGGAGATCCAGGTGCAGACCCAGGCCACGCCGCAGATGGTGGCGAGCCGTCTCAAGAAGCTGGAGGCCGAAGGACTGATCGAGCGCCGCCTCTACAGCGAGCGCCCGCCGCGGCACGAGTACCACCTCACGCCGATGGGCATCTCGTTCCACCCCGTGTTCCTCGCACTGCGCGCCTGGGGCGAGACATGGTGCAAGGGCGAACACGAGGAGGTCGCGATTCGCTATACCCACATCCCGTGCGGGCAGGACCCGGGGCTGGGGCCGGCCTGTCAGTCGTGCGGGAAGGAGATGCGGCGGGAGGAACTGTCGGCGCGGCTCAGTGGGTCGTTCGATGCGGAGCGGCGGGAGCGGTTGCAGGCGTTCAAGGCGGGGCGGGTGTAGGGCCGGGCTCGCGACGCGCGCCGCTTCATCACTGCAAGGGCTCCGTCATCACATATGGGTGTACTTGGCCCGGTTCCATGGAGACACCTCGAATGTCCCTCCACGCGATGTCATTGCAGGCTGCATAGAATTCCCCAGTCCTCCGTTCGCCTTCACACGATCTACCCGCAGTCACGCCCATGCGACGCACGCTACCAGTCTTCGTCCTGCTGCTTGCCGCATCGAATTGCTTCGCCAAGCCGCTCCAGTTCCTGGATGAATTGCCCGTCTTGTCGGCCGTTGCAATTCAGCGAGCCTGCACGCAGATCGATCCTGCGAACGCCGAGCTTCATGAGCGCAACCTCGGCAACTCGCTCGGCAAGCTGGCCCCCGAAGACGTCAAGGACACGATGGCGGCGCCCGGCTTCGACAAGCGGGTCAAAGACATGATGCGGCCCTTGTTGGCTGATGGCCGTCGCGACGCACTCATGAGCCGGTGTGTTCGCGAGGCCGCCGTATCAGGTCGCTAGCGGCCTGCGCATCAGCGGCGATTTCGCGTCGCGAGATCGGTGGCCTCGCCGCCGCTGGTCCGGCCCCCTCGATCGATCAGCAAGACGTCCTCGATCGTTTCTTCAGGAATATCGCTCTCGATATCGCTGTGCTCGATGCTGCCGATCTTGATCGGAGGGTTGAAACGAGCGCGCGAACCGCCGGTACGCGGGTCGCCATCCCATTGGCGCGCGATCACGCGGCCGTCCGGTGTCCACGCCGATACTTCGTGCCAGAGCGCCCACTTGGCCTCGCGCTGCGGCGATGTCGAGTTCTTGACAGCTGCCGCCATGTCCAAGCCGATGAACACGCGTGTGCCTTGGGCCTTGAGCGAAGCGTAGTGGCCTCGAAGATCGGGCAGCCGACTCTTCACGCGTGCCACCGCCATCGAAAGCTCTCGCGCCGGCCCTGCACCGAGCGCCAGGTAATTCGAAGGCAGCAGCGCGTCGATGAATAACATCTGGCGCTCGTAGAGATGCATGCCTGATTGGCCGGGAAACTCGAGCTGCAACAAGGAAGCACTGGACAGGGGTGCCGGCGCGAATCTCAAGAATGCCGAGGCACCTTTTCGAAAGCCCGACAGCGTCGCCGCGACTTCAGGATCGTCGGTTCGCACAGTGAACTCCGAGCCGGGCGCCGCAGAAATCTTGCCGCTGACCAGCAGATTCCCCACTGCCTCGATCTCCCAGAAGGGCAGCAGCTTTCCAGGCATCCAGTCGACCACGGCGACATCTGGCACACCCAGCTTGCGAAATCCCCTCGTACGCCATCCGGTACCGTGCAGCGCCTCGAAAGTGAAGGCATCGATGGTCTCGAGACGCGGCGGATTGGACGCAGAAACGAGGGCGCCATCTGCCGATCGCCCCAGTCGCAGCCGGTCGCTCAAGGAGACCGCTTGCAGCACGCCACCCGTCTCGCCGTCGAGAAAGGCCGGCGCATCCACTGCCGCTGCGATATCTGCGGCGAACCTCGAAGCCTCGACATAGGCTGGAACACTCGCCGCCTGCGGTATGCCCACCATCACAGCCAGCGCGGACACCGGCCGTGACGCCGCCACACCGAGGACCTCACGCAACGGCTCGCCGGTTTCCGAAATCTTCGCCCGATCGATCGGCTTGCCCTTGAAGCTGTGCGGCTCGACCGCGACAGGAATGAGCCCCTTGCCATCCCAGGCTCGCACCCCTGCGGGATCGCTCGCTCGATGCAGCAGGGCTCGCCGGGACGAAAGCACCGCGCGGGCACGGGCCTCCGAATCGGAAGGTGCCGCTGCGCGCAGGTACAGCACGTACTCGTAGTAGCGCGCCGGCTGAGACTGGGCCATGCACGCCGCCAACGCGATCGACGCACCGAACAGAGCCTTGATGATCATGGCGCGCGAGTCTCCATCACGGCATTCCCCTGCTCGGCCTGCGCGCTCACCGCTTCCCCGCCACCCCACGCTGAATCACCTTCCCCGTCTCGTTCCCCTCCTCCCGCCCGTCCGCATAGCGCCGCATGTAGTCGAACACCTTCGCCTGCGACACCTTCACCATCTGCCCCGCGTGCAGGCCGGCCACTTCGACCGGTTCGTTCTTCAGCATGCCGTCGATCGCGTCGCCCTTCCAGCCCGTGACCTCGACCCACATCCACTCGTTGCCGCCGCTGCGGGTGATGAAGGGCGCCTTCACGAGGATGTATTCGCCTGGCGCGAGGCCCTTGGCGAACGCGTCGCGCAGCGCGGGCAGTTGCGCCCGGGCGAGCTTGCTGGCCGCGAGGATCTCCTCGTTGTGCTTGATGCGTGACACCGAATCGTCGGCGGCGCCGAAGGTGCTCTTGAGCAGGGCCACCTGCTGCGCCGAGCGGTCGGGGCCCGGGTAGCGGTCGAAGCCGATCTCGTAGAGGCGGTTGCGCGGATCGCCGCTCTCCCAGGTGCCCACCACCAGCGACAGCCTGGCGGGCGTGGTGCCCTTGGCGTCCCTGTCCTTCGGGTCGCGCAGGCCGCCCTGCTTGAGCGTGCGCAGGTCCAGGTCGAACTGGCCGGGCCGCGCGATCTGCGCGCCCTCCACCATCGCCTGCGCGAAGCCGTTGACCAGCGTTCCCATCGGCCCGTTCATCGACCACGAGAACTGGCTCACCACCACGTCGGGCAGGCCGAACTTGCCCATGCCCAGCGTGATGGCGCGCGCGAGCTTGTTGTCGGCCTGGTAGGCATGGATCACGATCTGCGAGGCGATGTCGGGAATGCCACCGGCCCAGGAGTCGACGCGCCGCTTCTGCCATTCGTCGGGCGTGAACAGCTCGCGCGTCTCCTCGTCCCAGATGAAGCCGTTGGTGTCGCGCGCTACCTGCAGCGTGAGTTCGAGCGCCTTGCGCATGGCCGGCAGCGCCAGCTTCGAGGGATGCGCGAAATCGATGATTAGCGCCTGGCTGCTGCCCTGCAGCGCTTCGGCCTGCTCGCGCGTGATGCCATGGCCGAAACGCTGCAGCATCTCCATCTCGGGTGCGCGATAGGTCTGTTGCACGGTCGTGGTGTTCCAGTTCGCGAACAGCACGGGGGCGGAAACCTCGGAAGGCTTCGGCAACGATGCCAGCAGCTTGGGAGCATCGCCGAGCTTGGCGAGCCGGCTGCGCAGCGTGGCCATGGGATCGGCCTTGGGTCGCGGCGCGTAGTAGATCGCGAACTGCGCGTGGACCGGGCCGGCTTGCAGCGGCGAGCCTGCGGGCACGGGGGTGCCGGGCTTGGGGGCGGTGGCGGGTGCGGCGGCCTGTTGTGCCTGTGCGAACGCAGGCAGCGGTGCAAGCGCCGGAGCGCACAGCAGCAGGGCCGCGAGCAGGAGAGGACGGAGCGACTTGGGCGGGAGGCGCATGGTTCCGAGTCTGGGTGGTGAAGGGTTGGCGGATTGTCGGGGGAGTTTCGTGACGAACGCCCAACCGATGTGGCGCACTGTCCACGAGGGAGATCCGGCCATCGGCGGCAGGCCGCCAAACTGCTGACTCTCAAAGCCTGTCGTTCGCGGTGCCGGCACAATGCGGCCCATTGAAGACCCTTCGCTCACGAACATCATGCGGAGATCTTTCATGTGGAACCACGATCACGAAAACGGCTTGTGTTCCCACCGTTTCAAGCGGTCGAATGACCCATTTGCCGTTCTCCCAGCGAGCATGACCGATGACCCCGACTCCTCCCGCGCTTCCCGACCGCATCCAGACCGCGCGCCTCGAACTCCGCGCACCCGAGCTTTCCGACGCATCGGCAATGTATGCCTCGTACACGCAGGATGCAGAAGTCGCGCAGTACATGGTGTGGCGTCCCCACGCATCCGAGGACGCAACGCGCGATTTCGTCGCGGCATGCGTCGCTCATTGGCACACTGGTTCGGCCCGTCCCTACGTCATTACCCTGAAGACAAGCGGTGAGCTCGTGGGAATGCTCGAGGCACGTACCAAGGGGCACATCGTGAACATCGGCTACGTGCTTGCCCGCAATTATTGGGGTCAGGGCCTGATGCCCGAAGCCGTTCGGGCCTTCGCGGCCGAGGCGCTAGGACTGCCAGAGATATTCCGTGTCGAGGCGAGCTGCGATGTCGACAACCGCGCGTCGGCGCGGGTGCTGGAGAAAAGCGGCTTCCTGCTGGAAGGCCGGCTCGCCCGTTTCACGGTTCATCCGAACCTCGGTGCCGAGCCACGCGACTGTCTCGTGTATGCGACCTGCCGGTAGTGGTGAGGACGTCGACACAGAAGTGTTGCCTTGGCTCGACGCCGGGTTCGCCAAGGTTCATGGATTGCAAGCAGGCAGAGCAGAAACGACCCGCGTTCGCGTTCGATCGCCTCAAGCCGCCTTGCGCCGCAAAAACATGTGCGTAGCCCGCTCCCCCGCCACCTGCCGCTCGCAGCTGTAGCCCAGCGCCGGAAGATCCAGCCCTTCGAACAGCGCCTCGCCCTGGCCCAGCAGCACCGGCCGCACGGCCAGATGCAGTTCGTCGATCAGCCCGGCCTTCAGGTATTCACGCACCGTCGCCACGCCGCCACCCACGCGCACGTCGCGCCCGCCCGCGGCATCGCGCGCCAGTGCCAGCGCCTCGTGGATGCCACCGGTCACGAAGTGGAAGGTGGTGCCGCCTTGCATCGTCAGCGGCGCGCGCGCATGGTGGGTCAGCACGAAGACCGGCACGTGGTACGGCGGCTCGTCGCCCCACCAGCCCTTCCAGCTTTCGTCGGGCCAGGGACCGCGCACCGGCCCGAACATGTTGCGCCCGAGGATCCAGGCGCCCATCGAAGCAAAGCCCTGTTCGGCGATCTCGTTGTCGACACCGGTCTCGCCCTTGGCCTCGCTCCCCTTCTGCATCCGCTGCCACACCTGCGTGGGCATGAACCAGCTCATGAGTTCGGGACCGCGAACGCCCAGCGGGTTCTGCAAGCTCTGATCGGGGCCGGCGGCGAAACCGTCGAGCGAAACGCCGAAGCTGCGCACGAGCAATCGGGACATGCTGTCGTCTCCTGCAAAAAGAGGGAGGAGCAGTCTAGCGCTCGGTGCTCCTGAAAGGCGACGACGTTGTTGGTAATAAGAAGGTTCGAAGAACGGAGCGCGCCAGCGGAGATCACACGATGCGCGAGCGCGCGGCACTGGGCGATATGGTCATCCGGCGCGTGGAGTCAGCTAGGATGCAGAACGCCTCCCGAGGCCGCCATGGCTCGGAAAACCATGAGATTCATTCGTTGGTCTGCCACGCTCGCGCCGGCACCACCCGCTCCGAACAGATCCCCATGTCCCTGCGCTCCCTCTTCTCATCGCTCGGCAAGAGCAAGCCCGCCGAACCCCAAGCCGAGGTGGTTCATACGACCCAAGGCTGCCAACGCTTCGGTCACCCCGAATTCCGCATTCGCGTCGGCAACAAGGCCATTCCCGATGCGGACGTCGCCTGGTTCCTCCACTTCCTCGAAAGTCGGGTGGCGGAGGGAGAGAAGTTCAGTGGCGGCCAAAGCCTTCAGGTCGGCTGGATGTACACGATGATCGAGGACACCGACGACGGTTTCCTGCGGATCACCGAGCCGGACATGCAGCAGATCCCCGTGCGCTTCATCGATTCGGTGGACAGCACCTTGATGCACCTGCGCAACCAGAAGGACGTCGTCGAGAGCCTCGTCGCGGAGGTCGCGCCGGACTTTCCTTCCTTGCAGAGCAGCGTCGTGGTGCACGTGCAGTACAAGACCGCGTCGCGCATCCTGCTCACGCGCGCGGAACCTCACGACGCGAACGACTCTGGCTGGTGGCTCAGCGATCTCGACGACAAGGAAGGCTCTCAAGACCCATCGCGCTTCACGAAGACCTCGCTCTATCAGCTGGCCATCGACCGGCCTGACCTGGTGAAGTTCTTCGCCGTGCCGGCGGAGCTTCAGGTCTACATCAACGGGCCCGTCATCGCCGTGCTGGGGCCCGAGAGCGAGATCGAGCAGAAGCCCGGCTCCTACCTGAGCGAACTGAACCGCGCCAGACAGGCGCACGCCTGACAAAGGGATCCCAGCCATGACCATCAAGCGAATGGACAACGTCCTGATCGTCGTCGACGATCTCGAGGCCGTGAAGGCCTTCTTCATCGAACTGGGCCTCGCGCTCGAGGGCCAGACCACGGTGGAAGGGCCCGACGTCGGCAAGCTCGTCGGGCTCGGCAACGTGAAATCCACCATCGCGATGCTGCGCACGCCCGATGGCCAAGGCATCGAGCTCGACAAGTTCCACACGCCCGAGGCCGTGAGGTTCGGGCCCGTGGAAACGCCGGTGAACGCCCTGGGACTTCGCCGCGTGATGTTCGCCGTCGATGGCCTCGATGATGTCGTTGCGCGCATACAGGCCCATGGCGCCGAGATCATCGGTCAGATGCAATATGGGGAGTCGTACCGGCTCGCCTACATCCGCGGGCCCGAGGGCATCATCGTGGGGCTGGCCGAGCAACTCGGGTAGGCGTGGCACAACGCGCGCCCAAATAAAAAACCCCTGCCGCCCGCCAAGCGGACGACAGGGGAAAACAGGCCTCAGCCTTTCAGCCCAGCACCTCGGTCACGATCCCCGCGCCGACGGTCTTGCCGCCTTCGCGCATCGCGAACCGCATGCCGTTCTCGATCGCCACAGGCTTGTTCAGCTCGAAGCTGATCTGGGCCTGCGCGCCCGGCTCGACCAGGCCGGTTTCGGTGTCGACGCGGATCACACCCGTCACGTCGGTCGTGCCGAAGAAGAACTGCGGCTGGTAGCCCGAACCGAACGGCGTATGACGACCGCCCTCGTCCTTGCTCAGCACGAAGACCTGCGCACGCCCCGTCCGGTACGGTTTCAGCGCACCGGGCTTCACGACCACCTGGCCTCGCACGACATCGTCGCGCTTGACCCCACGCAGCAGCAGGCCGACGTTCATGCCGGCACGCCCCTCGGCGACGTCCTTGTGGAAGGACTGCACGCCGGTGACGACCACCTTCTCGTCGCCCACCGAGCTGAGCCCGACGATCTCCAGGCTGTCGCCCACGCGGATCACGCCGCGCTCGACACGGCCGCTGATCACGGTGCCGCGGCCCGTGATCGTGTGCACGCCTTCGACGGGCATCATGAACGGCGCGGCGTAGTCGCGCACCGGATCCGGAATGCGCGAGTCCAGCGCGTTCACGAGCTCGACGATGCATTGCACGTCGGCACCTGCGAGGTCGCCACGTTCGGCGGCGGCCAGGGCCTTCAGCGCGCTGCCGAAAACGAAGCGGGCATCGTCGTAACCGTGCGCTGCCAGCAGCGCGCCGATCTCCATCTCGATCAGTTGCTCGATTTCCGCGCGGTCGCTCGCGGCCACCAGGTCCATCTTGTTCACGAACACCACCATGTGGCCGACGTTCACCTGGCGCGCCAGCAGCACATGCTCGATGGTCTGCCGCGCGGCGCCTTCGGTGCCGTCCACCAGCAGGATCGCGCCGTCCATCTGCGAGGCGCCGGTGATCATGTTCTTGATGTAGTCGGCGTGACCGGGGCAGTCGATGTGTGCGTAGTGGCGGCTGTCCGACTCGTACTCGACGTGCGAGGTATTGATCGTGATGCCGCGCTCGCGCTCTTCCTTCGCGTTGTCGATCTGCCCGTAGGACAGCGCACGGCCGCCGATGCGAGCGGCCTGCACGAAGGTGAGCGCAGCCGTCAGCGTCGTCTTGCCATGGTCGACGTGACCGATGGTTCCGACATTCACATGAACCTTGTTGTTCATCATGTTTTTCTCCAGTTTCAGAGTTGAAAAGCCGATGCGATTCGCTGGCCAGGCGAAACGCTCGGCGGGTTGCGGTGCGCGCGCACCAAACTCGCAATGCCCGCCATGCGGGCGAAAAAAAGCCTGCCGGGGTGGACCACCCGACAGGCTTTCTTTTCGGCCTGAAGGATGGACCTCCAGGCACACGAGGGCCTGGAAGCTCTACACGAACCACTCCACGGATTCGACGCACGACGCCGCGCCGGCAGCGAATGCGGCAGAAGGAAGACGTTCTCGTTCGAGTCTCATGTCCGGATCTCCAAAAAGGGGCAGGCGAAAAACAAAAAACCCGGTGGCTCGAGGCCTACCGGGTCTTGTGGAACACGGAGGCCGAGCCTCCAGGTATGAAAGGCTCTAGGAAAGCAGTTCTGCGAATTCGGCACGCAGCGAGACGGCCGCGGCTTCGCGGGTCTTCGGTGCTTGTTCGGTGGTCGGGAACTGCTTCATGATGTTCTGGTGCGGCCGGTTGTTGGCCGCAGTGTTATGGCTGATCAATGTTTGGGGCACGGAGGCTACCACTGCAATTGCGTTGCGGCAATGGGAGCGTTGCGTGCGCGCTGCAATGTCAATACCTGAGGAGCCCGTGGATTTGACGGGAAAACTCGCAATAGCCGACTCATGTCGCATTGCGATCTTGTATCGGCGCAGCATAGTACGTATAGCGATGCCTTTCGCTCCAATCGGCGGAGTAGGCATCCATCAGGCGCCAGGGCAAGTCGTCTTGCCTCGGCGCGAAGAACTCACGGTGCTCGCGCTGCATAGCGAGCAAGACCTCGGGCCATCTGAGCGAGTGCATGCAGAAGGCCAGCGCGTCGATTGAAAGTCGAGGCGGCCGAACTCTTGCATGACGAAATTCGGCCACCATGGTCTGGAGCTCGCGCTCCAGCTGCTTCTGGTGAGCCGAGTTCTCTTGCAGGAACCGAAGAAGTCGATGGTATGCCGCCTCGAGCTGCAGGGCGGTGGTCTCGGACACCATGAATTGGCGCTCCGCAGTCTTGATCGAGGTGCAAAGCTCGTTCAACTGAAGAATGGTCGATTCGGTTTTATTGGAGTCCCAGGTCACAACGAGACTGTCGATGAAGTTTGAGAAAATGTAGACCAAGCTGACGATTTCGCGTAGTTTCACTTTCGAACGAGCATCTTTGGGCGACCGAATTGCTTCAGAGGCACTCTCTCGTTCCAGCGCAATGGTCCCGAGAGGACATCATCCGTCACACCATGATCATCATCCGACAACACGGTCCTAACGGTGAGCTTAGAGACTTCAACCGATTTTGTGTGGATATGGTGGAGTTGCGTGAAATCGAACAATGGAAGGTCTGCATAGAGGAGTGCCTGGGCGAAGGTTCTGATGAGATCGACAGGCTCTGTTCGGCGGCTCCGGTTGTCTTTGAAGCAGATCAATTTCGTGCGCTCTACGCCGGCATCTATCAAACCATCGATGGTTCTTTCGTAGGGCTTGTCGGTGGAAGGAATGCTGCCGTCTCGAAGCGATTGACTCGACCACCTGGGACATCAGCGGCACACTGGAATTGGAGTCCAAGGCGATGGTGATGTACGGTGGCGATCTTTCCTCTACGGAAGAATATTCACCGTACTGACTCAATCTAACCGCAAGGTATCACGCGCTTCCTACCGTCTACTATCCCGCATTCGCTCGGTAGGCGAGGAACGAATGCGACGACCAACGCCTTCATCGTGTAGAGTCCACTCCGCCGAGCCCACAAACTCGCTGCGTAGCAAATCGCACGCACCCTCATCCAGCCCCAAAGGCCCGATGAGCTCCCAGCTCCTGTTGACCCGACGAGAGCCACCACGTACCCATCCTCGACGGATGGCTCTTGTTGTCAGGTCACCGCATCCCCGCAAGAGGAATGCGCGCAAAGGAGTTGCCCCGTGCCCCCTCATCATCGAAACGCCCCACCCCTCTGGCTGCTGATTGCGCTGTCGGCGCTCGGCGTTCTGCCGCTGAACATGTTCGTTCCTTCCTTGCCAAGCATCGCGAGGGAGTTCGACGCCGAGTTCGCGACGGTCAATGTCGCCGTGGCCGGGTACGCCGTGGTCACTGCGTTGACGCACCTGATCGCCGGCGCGCTGTCCGACAGGTTCGGGCGCAAGCCCGTTCTGATCGTCGCGCTGCTCGTCTTCGTGATCGGCTCCATCGGATGCTTCTTCGCGCGCAGCATCGAAGTGTTCCTGGCCTGCAGGCTGCTCCAGGGCAGCGCCATTGCCGGATACGCCATGTCGCTGGCCGCGATCCGGGACACGGCGGGCGAAGGGATGGTCAGCCAGATCGGCTATGTCTCGTCCGCCTGGGCGATCGCCCCGATGCTCGGCCCCACCGCGGGTGGCATTCTCGACAACTGGCTGGGCTGGCGCGCGAACTTCGCCGCTTTCGCGCTCATGGGCGCAGCGGCTCTCTGTCTGGCCCTGCGCTACCTGCCGGAGACCCACCACCATCGCTCCACGACGATGTCTAAACAGCTCGACGGGTACGGCCAACTGCTTCGCTCCGCGCAGTTGTGGGCTTATGGACTCTGCATGGCCTCTTCCATCGGCACGCTCTACGTCTTCATCGGCGGCGCGCCAGCCGTGGCCATGCAGACCTATGGAACCTCCGCCGCGATGGTCGGCGCCTACATGGGACTGGTGCCCGCGGGCTTCATCGTCGGAAGCTTTACGCTCGCGCGCTGCGGACACCGGTGGCAGCCCATCCGGTTCATCATTGCAGGGCGGCTGTTGACTTGCGCTGGCCTGCTGGCGGCCGTGGCGTTGGCGGTGCTGGGGATTGCTCATCCACTCGCGTTCTTCGGCCCCTGCGTGTGCGTGGGACTCGGCAACGGATTGACGATGCCCGCGGCCAACAGCCGGGTGCTGTCGGTCCACGGGGGCTTCGCCGGCACCGCGCTGGGCCTGGCTTCGGCCATGACGGCCATCGGTGCCGGCGCCACGGCCTTTGCGGCCGGGCTGTTCGTCGACGAGTCCCATCCACGCAACGCCCTGCTCGCGGCAATGTCGACGACGTCGCTGCTCTCGCTGGGCATCGCCGTGTTCATCGCTCGTTCGGAGCGGCGGCAACGGTGCATTCGATCGCAACCAGACTGAGGTTTTCCAGATGAACGTCAATCCGACCATCGATCCCACGCTCCGTGTCGCGCTGGTCACGGGGTCCACTTCCGGCATCGGTGCCGCCATCGCGCGCAAGCTGAATCACGCGGGCTATGCCGTGGTCCTTCACTCTCGAAGTTCCGCGGAGACAGGCCGTGCAATGGCTGCCGAGATGAAGCAGGCCATCTACGTTCAAGCAGACCTTGCCCTAGAAGCCGACAGGGTGCGGCTCATCAGCGAAGCCATTGCCGCGTGGGGCCAACTCGACGTGCTGGTCAACAACGCCGGCATCAGCAAAGTCATTCCGCACGCAGACCTCGCCGCCGCCACTTCCGCGGTGTGGCATGAGCTCCACGAAGTCAACGTCGTGGCGCCGTTCCATCTGGTTGCCTTGGCCGAGCCGGCCCTGCGTGACGCCGCCCTGCGCCGTCGAGCGGGCTGCGTCGTCAACATCAGCTCGCACGCGGGCGTTCGCCCCAAGGGCGCATCCATTCCCTATGCGGTCAGCAAGGCCGCGCTCAATCACATGACACGCCTGCTCGCACTTTCGCTGGGGCCGGACATTCGCGTCAACGCCGTCGCGCCAGGTCTGGTCGACACGCCGCTCACCGCCGACTGGACCGCCGCACAGGAGTTGTGGCGCGAGCGTGCGCCCATGCACCGGGCCGCCAGCCCGGACGACATTGCGCACGCCGTTGCGATGCTGGTTGCCTCGGACTACCTCACCGGCGAAGTGCTGCTGTCGGACGGCGGGTTGAATCTGACCTAGGTGGGTCGCAAGCGCCTGTGATGGCCGCCAGCACTTTGTATGAGAAGGCTAGCCGGCCTCCACAGGGGGCTTCGCAATGAAGGCCTGCTTCCCGTGCCGATCGAAGCCGGCCGACTCGTAGAACTTCAACGTCGCCTCGTCCTTCCGACCGGTCATCAGCATCACCTTGTAGCAACCCGCAGCCCAGGCCGTGTCGAGCGCTTGGGCCAACAAGTCTTTTGCGTAACCTCTGCCGCGGTGCGCCGCATGCGTGACCACGTTCTCGATGACCCCGTAGGGCCTGCAGCCGCGCGTGAGGTTGGGAATCAAGGTCAGATTGCAGCTGGAGACCAACTCGGCGCCCTCGAATCCACCGAAGTAGTGGAAGTGACGACTTGCCAGGATCTCCTTCCAGACCGCGTCGACGACAACCGGGGCGGGCCGTGGATCGTCCGTCTCGTGAAGGTGCTGGTAGAGATCGAGCAACGCTGGCAGGTCGGTCTCGAGGAGCTTGCGGATTTTCATGTTCGGCGTGGACAGTGGGTCGGGTACCTTACAGCGCGCAGGCCATGTCCGCGATTCTCGCGAGTACGCCCGCACCAGGCCAGCACCACGCAGCCGTGGAGATCGCTGCGATCGCGACATAGACCGCCCGCTCCGTGCCCCCCAATGCAGGCGCCGGGAGAATGCACACAGGGAGAGGTTCTTGCGCGACGTCTTGCAGCGGTTCCGAGCAGGTACCCAGATCGGCCGCCGAGAAGCGAGGCAGCCTTCCAAGACGAGAGCCGATCAGCGTCAGCAGCAGCATCGGCCACCAGAGCAGCGAGATCAACAGCAACGCGCCTGAAGACAGCACCTTTTCCAGCAAGGATCTTTCATCCCATGGCCGGTAGTTCGTCATCTGCGTCCACAGGTTGTTGCTGAACTCCTGCAACAGCGGCCTTCTGATGCCTTCCAGGCATTCGACCTTCGGCAGCCACTGCCAGTCGCCTGCCATGTACCTGCGCAGAAACTCATAGTGCGCGAGGCAATCGGCGGGACTGTTGTTTGCGTTGCTCGCGAGGATCATCAGCGCGGCACCGACTTCCGCTGGCCCCTTCAGGCAAAGACGGTAACGCAGCGCGCCGCCCACCGTGATTGAGTCCACCTGGGGAACCAGTTGCGCCCATGGCGCCTCGATGCGCTCTCTGCCCCTGAGCTGAACGACCTTGCCGGTCGCTCGATTGAAGAGCGTAGGAAACGCATAGGGCGCAGTCACTGCCTGCACCAACGCGGCAACGGCAATCAGCGCAAACACGGCGACCGATACCGACATGATGAGCACGAAGGCCGTGTCGGCCGTGTCTTGCCGAAATGCGTCGGCGAGCATCGAGCAGAACCACGCCGCGATCCCCAGCGGCATGAGCCCCAGAAGAAGAGCGATGCTCTTGATCGCCGAAGACATGTAGCCGTGCGGCAGCGTCTGCAGCCGTATCGAATCCATCGACAGGACAAGCCCATCGCCGGAAGGTGCCGGCAGCGCGGGGTCGACGTCCAACTCCTCATCCTCTCTGTTCTTGACGATGCGCAAGGCGGGCTCGATGTTCTCGCCAGATCGGACATAGGCGGCAGCCGCCCCGCGAACCTGCAGGCAGCCCGCTCATCTCGGGCACCAACGAAGCTAGCTTCTTTTTCATGAGCCTCCCAGTGCCTAAAGTCATTCCTCTGTGCGACTCGCGAGTTCTGCCACGGTTGGCCTTGTCCGATGGTTCCGATGCGGCGATCATTCCTCGCGCCAAGTACAAGAAATCACTGACGCCACACACCGATGAGTGCAAAGCGATTCCCCACGATAAGCATTGCGGTGACGGTGGTCCTGGCCGTCGTTCTCACCGCATCCAACACGATATACGAGCGCTACTGCGCCTTCGGCTTTGGTGGCTTTCAGTGCAACGATCCCGTTTCCGGCTATGGCAGCGCGCTGATCACGACATCACTGGTCTCCATCGCCCTCCTCGTCGTGTCGGCGGCAATTGCGGTATGGAAGCTCATCGCTTGGGCTCGAAGCTGAAAACGGCGGCCTACAGCCATTGCTCACGTTGGGCCTCAGGCAGCAGCGAGGCGGCAAAGGCCGGCGTGACTTTCGATACTGGCGCACGCCAGCCGCCGTGCGCACAGTGACGCGCTGTGACTGCGCACAAGAAACTCCAATGGCTTCTGGCAGCCACATGCCTGGGCATCATGGGCATGCCGTTGTCCCAGACATCGGCGTGCGCGCCGGCCGCCCCTCGCGATCCGGGGTGGCAAGGCATCGTCATCGAGGCACCTCCCCTGGTCCGGTCGAAGCCTGGCCAGAACGCCGTTGTGTGGGTGTGCGGGCTGGCAGTCATGCCCATCGTCGTGCCCACCCCGCCCGAGATGAGGCTTGTTGCGGTGGACAGCACCACCGGCCAGCGCTACGCCGGCCCCGTTCCCGCGCCGGCACCGCAAGACAACGAGATACCCAATCCCATGCAGCGCCCGCCCAGGCAGCCGCACGAGGTTTCCGGGATGACGGGACAGGTGCGCTTCGACCTGGACCTGATGGCGGTACTTCGCTTACCTCAGAGGAATGCGGACTACCGGGTGCATGTCGAAAGAGGCGCGCTTTCGTCCAATGTGGTACTGGTGCAGGTTCGAATCGCCGGCTGAGGCAGAGAGCGCCGGGGCAAGCCGATCGCAAGACCCACTGCACGCTATGTCGCCGTCACCGACGCGGCAGCTTTACTCCTGCCAAAGCACAGCTGGACAGCTCGTGCGCCCAGGCCCTGCACCGATCGAGCCTTACTGCTCCGACGGAGCGCGTGACTCGTGGGAAGCAGCAAGTCTCTGCAGCAGCCACCCTCCCGCCTTCAGCGTGGATAAACGCCACCATGAACCATTCGGCTCGGCATAGAAAGCCAGATGGTCTTCGCCACGCGCCTGCCTGAGAGCGGACTCAGAAACTCGCGCATGCACTTCTTGACTGCTCAGCTCGATCAAGTGCTGCCTGATCAGCCAGACAACTCGGTAGTACTCGGAGATGTGGGCCTCGTCCGTGCTCGGCAAAGGATAGGGGCCAGCCAGTTTCCTCTTGTGCTCGACGACCCAGGGCGGAGGCTCGCCGGTCTCGATGAATGCATACAGACCCTGCCAGGGCTCGGGTTCTGGCCAAACCTCTCTATAGCGCCGACGGTCCTCTTCGCCCAATGCCAGAAAGAAGCTTCTCCAATCCTCCCAGTAGACCTCACCCCAGCCCATGCGCCATCCCAAACTCCCCCAAGGGAGATCGGGATGCTTGACCCATAGCGGTGGCAATCCGGTTGTCATGCTTTCACATTGATGAGGCTGAAGCTTATCGCCTCGTACCCACGACCTGCGACTCGAAGGCCAAGCGCCTTGCATTGCTTGCAAAGCACCTTCGCGCGACTCGATTCAAACTCACCCAGGCCGAATTCCGTCTTTCCTCTCAGAAGAGCAAGCACTTAGGCTGCAGCTCGCTCTGCGAGATCTGGCACAACCGATCGCAGGGCCTTGACTTCGGAAACGCTCGGCCCGCCATCCGCGAAGACGGCATGGAGCACTTCTCTGTCTTCAGAGTGGTGCACAACAACCCAGCCAGGCTCTGAGCCGTCCCAAAGGTATGAAAATTTTTCAATGGATTCCATGGGGTCTGACTAAAGTTTCGACCTGATCGACGGCTCCCCATCCTTCACGAAGACTCCACCCTGAAGCCTCGCTTGCCTTCGAAGATCTTCTTCAGAGCCGTGATCAGCTGTCGTCGTTCTTCATGGGAAACGCCGAGGTTCACAACGTACTCATCGAACCCGTCTAGCTGACTAGCCGTCTCCGGATCCAGGTGCGCCGTGAGAACGTCCCCGTTGAGCGTCAAGTTCAGGTCTTCCACGCTGGCGTTGAGCTGATCGAGCACCATCACTTCGATTTCGCCCTGATCTGGAAGGCGTGTCAGTGAGAAGCAGTATTTCGTGGCAACGTCGACACAGTAGACGAAAGCCATCTCGTAGTGCTCGTCGTAGGGTGATGCCGAAACCCGAGCGTGGAGAACCTTGCTTTTTCTCATTTCGCGCATTTTGGGGGATAAGTTTTCATGCGCTTGTGTGGGCAAGAAAGGCCGCACACACGCCCCCTTGAACGGGCGGATGAATGAATCAACCGCTTCGCCTCGCGGCGGGCCGTCGATGCATCGGGCATCGCGGCGAACGTGGGGCGCAAAAGGCGACGGCCAAGATGCTGACACACCCTGGCCGCCTAGCCACAAGACGTGCAACACCTTGAAAGGAGCACACCAAATGGCTAGACGGATTATGGCCCGGCGTCGCACGCCGGTATCTCGCAGCGCGGTAGCGCCCACATGCACGGGGCCGGGGCCGGAGGATCTTCTGGAGAACAAGCTGGAGCAGTTGAACTCGCTGCTTTGGTGTTGCCATGGAAGCGGAAGTCGTTGGCGTGAGGATGCGGAAGGAACGCATTTCAACAACGTGATCTGACTGGCCTATGAATTGGCCCGAGAAGCGAGGGAGCTATTTCAACGCTCGGCAACTTGCTCAAGGTGAGCGCGCAACGGCGCACCCATTTCAGCGGCATTCCCGCGCTCCATGTTCCGTTGGTCACCAACCACTGGCCAACCACATTAGCAAGCCGCATCCGCTCATTCACCAACACCGCCCAAGAGCAACTCAATCTCCCGGGGGCGGTCAACGCTCCGGCTGGAATGCCTTGCAGCCGTCGCCGGATACACTTCGTTAAATATTTCTATAGCTCACCGAGGGATCGAGGCGTGTATCCAAAGGAATACTTCTTGGAGCGGTTTCGGAATGACGAAACCGAGGACCTCTTGCGACGATACGCAACCACAGACTTGGCGGACGAAGCAAAAGAGGCGATCCTCTTGTTGCTCAAATCCCGTGGAATCGAAGACTCGACTTTGCAGCCGCTCGTGCTGCAAGCAAGGAAGGCCTCGTATCGGCAGACCAAAGGTACAAGCGAGTGCGATTTCTGTGGAAGCTCCGCCAGGTTCTCTGCGCTTTTAGATGAAGGGCAGCGCTTCTGCAGCAAGGCATGTTTGCGGAATGCGCGTCTGCTTGAAATATCAGAGGACATCTCGAAAGAAGAGATTCTTAGCCACGCGTTCACCATAAAGAACGGTACGTGTCCGGAATGCCAGCAAGCGGGCTCAAAGACAGAAGTGCGGCGCTACTACCGGGTCTGGTCGGCAGGCATCTTCACTCAATGGACCAACCGAACGCACATCTGCTGCCATTCGTGCGGAAGAAAAGCAAACCTGGGCTCCATCGTCTTCTGCACATTGCTTGGCTGGTGGGCCATTCCTTGGGGAGTCATCATGACTCCCGCCCAAATACTGGCCAACATCACCGAGATGTTCAAACCGTTGTCTGACCCTGCTCCGTCCGACGAACTGCTGCAAGCTGCGAGGCTTGATCTTGCTGCAAAGCTGCACAAGAAGCTTGCGATGGGAGCTGGCGCCTAAATTTCCACCCCCTCCACCACCCTCTCCCTCACCCACCGATGCCCCGCATCCCGATGCTTCCTCTCATGCCAAAGCATCGCCATCTCATACCCCGGCACCTCCAGCGGCGCCTCCACCACGCGTAGCCCCGCAGCCCCGCGCGCCAGCCGCTCGGGCAGCATCGCGACCATGTCGGTGGTCTGCAGCACCGAGATCATGAAAAGGAAGTGCGGCACCGACAACGCCACGCGCCGCGTGAGGCCCTTCTCGGCCAGGGCCTCGTCGGTGGGCCCGCTGAACCCGCCACCGCTGAGCGACACCACGACGTGCTCGAGCGCGCAGAACTGCGCGAGCGTAGGCCGGCGCTTCAGGCGCGGGTGGCCGGCGCGGCCGGCGAGCACATAACGTTCGTGGAACAGCACGCGCCGGTGCAGGCCCGGCGGCGCGCCCACGCTGGTGTGAAAGAACAGGTCGACCTCGCCCTGCTCCAGCTGCCGCGCCATGCGCAGCGGCACGGCCTC
>NZ_JBZAYE010000003.1:0-52757 GCF_058244205.1 Variovorax sp. 20P10.2.4 | reverse complement strand
CACCACCGCCTGATGGCCCTGCTGCGCGACAGCGCCCGCACGCGCGCCGTGCTCGTGGTGCTGCACGACCTGCATGTCGCCAGCACCTGGTGCGACCGGCTCGCGCTGCTCGGCCAGGGCCGGCTGGTGGCGACCGGAACGCCCGCCGAAGTGCTGAGCGACGAACGCCTGGCGCAGGGCTATGGCCCGGGCATCGCCGCCTTCTCGAGCGGCGGCCTGCGCTTCTTCACGGCCGCCCCCGCGCCATGACCGCGCCCACACTGCGCATCGACCTGGCCGGCTGGTCGCGCGAGGCCACGCTCGGCCCGTCGCGCGAGTTCTTCGCGCTCTTCGAGGAGGCCGAGCGGCTGGGCTTCGATGGCGCGTGGTTTCACGAATTCCGCCTGCTGGCCGAAGGCGGCCCCTATCCCTCGCCGCTGCTGCTGGCCGCCGCGCTGCTCGCGCGCACCGAGCGCCTGCGCATCGGCGTCTCCGCGCTGGTGGTGCCGCTGCACCATCCGCTGCTGCTGGCCGAGGAGATCGCACAGCTGGCGTTGCAGAGCGATGGCCGCTTCGATGCGGGCCTGGGGCGCGGCACCGACGCATCGACCCTGCGCGCGCTCGAGATCGATCCGCAACAGACGCGCGAGCGCTTCGCGCACGGCTGCCGGCTGGTGATCGCGGCCCTGCGCGGCGAGAGCGTGTCGTCGAGCGACGGCCCCTGGCGCTTCGAGGCGCAGCAGATCCGCCATCTCACGACCTCGGCACCGCCGCTGTACATCGCGGGCTCGACCGAGGAGACGATGCGCTTCGCCGTCACGGAGGACCTGCCGCTGCTGTTGAGCCTGGAGCCACCGGAGCCGGCGCAGCTCGCGCATGTGGAGGCGGCCTTCGCTTCGCTCGACGCTGAAGCGATGGCGCAGCGACGTGCTTCCTTCCTGGCGCGCTCCTCGCTGTCGCGCTATGTCTGCATCGGCGCATCACCGGCCGAGGCGCGGCAGCAATTCGATGCGCTGCTGCCCCTGCTCCACCGCCGACGCGAGCATTTCGCGATCTTGCGCGGGCAGGCGCCGGGCACCTTGCCGATGCGCGATCCTGCCGAGGTGCTGCGCACGCAGGCGATCGTCGGCGATCCGGCTTCCTGCCTGGAACAGATGCAGGCCCTCACCGCACGCACCGGCATTCGGCAACTGCGCTGCGTCTTCAATGGCAACGGGGTGCTCGACCGCGCGGTGGCCATGCGCGGAATGCGGCTGTTCGCGCAAGAGGTGTTGCCGGTGCTCAAGCGAGACTGAAGAAACCGCCTTATCCTCCTGCGGGCCCACTCCCCTGGTACCTCGCATGCCCGCCTCGCCTTTCACTTCCGACGACCTCGCATTCCTGGGATCGCTTCTCGCCACTGCCGCCCGCGAGGAAATCATGCCGCGCTTCCAGACGCTCCACAGCGTCGACCGCCGGCGCAAGACCTCGTCCTTCGACATCGTGACCGACGCCGACGAAGCCTGCGAGGCCGCGGTGCTCACGGCCTTGCGCGCGCGCCATCCCGAGGCCGTGCTGATCGGCGAGGAGGCCTGCACGCGCGACCCCGCGCTGCTCGACGCCATCGACGACGCGGAGCTCGCGTTCATCGTCGACCCGCTCGATGGCACCAAGAACTTCGCGAGCGGCCTGCCGCTGTTCGGCACGATGGCGTCCGTGACCGTGCGCGGCGAGGTGGTCGCCGCGGCGATCCATGACCCGGTGCGCGCCGACACGGCCTTCGCGATCCGCGGCGGCGGCGCGTGGATCGAATCGACCTCGGGCGCGAAGCAGCAACTGCAGGTGGCGCCGGCCGTGCCCGTCGAAAAAATGGAAGCCATCGTCGGCACGAACTTCCTGCCCGAGCCGCTTCGCAGCGAAGTCAACGCGCGGTTGTCGCGCCTGGGCATGACCAACTGGTTCCGCTGCGCCGCGCACGAGTACCGGCTCGCGGCCGCGGGCGACATCGACGCCCTGTTCTACAACAAGCTCATGCCCTGGGACCATGCAGCGGGCTGGCTGCTGCATCGCGAAGCAGGCGGCTACGCGGCGCATCACGACGGGTCGGCTTACCGGCCCGCGCACCGGACCGGCGGGCTGATCTGCACCGCCGATCGCGCGGGCTTCGACGCGGTGCGCGCGGCCTTGCTGGGCTGATTCTCGCTTCTGCGGCACCGCCCTCGAAGTGCCACCGCCCCTTCGGCTCTAGAACCGCCCCTGCCCGTCCCCTGTGCGGTCATGCACCCACCGCATGGCTTGCTGCTGGCCATGCCGCAAGGCCTCTTCGGCGGTCGCATAGGGATCGGCGTCCTGCGGCAAGCGCGTTGGCTGGTCGGGCTGCGCCATCCAGTCCACCGCCACATTGCAGGTCCCGCGCGGATCCGGCGCGAGCACCAGCCGGAAGGCATGGCCGCCATAGACAAAAGCGTGTTCATTGGTCATTCGAAAGTCTCCAGACTGTCGCCCGCGGGCGAGCCAACGCGGCACCGCCACGGTCACGAGCATCGTGCGGAAGCGTGAACCCGTCCATGACGATGCTCATGGAGTGATCGTCTCTACACGCTAGAAGGCGGGCGGGGTCCGCAGCGCACGAGCTTCGCCCGCGCGGGCGTAGGACGTTCAGCCATCGGATCGGCTGTGCGCCGCGCCCTGCCGCGCGAAGCGCGGAACGCCTACGCGTCGAAGTCTGGCGAGGTCCGAGTGTTCGGCTCCATTCATTCAACCCAACGACCCAAGAGACACGCATGGCCGATGCTGCCCCCGGCACAGGACACGACAGTCCACAGACCACCGACGACCCGCCAGCGAGCCAGTTGCGACGCATTTCCGTCCACGTGATCGAATCCGACCCTGGCCGCTACTTCTGGGTGCTCCTGGAGCAGGGCGCCGACCCGTCGAGCTGGCGCGAACTGCTGGCGAGCCAGCGGCCGTGCAGGCATTGGAACCATGCCCTGACCGACGGCATGGCCGCGCTGATGGACCTCGCGGGCGACGTGCGCGAAGGGCCGCGAGAGAGCGGCACGGCCAAGCCCTGCGCCACGAGCGCGCCGGATGTCTCCTTGCGCAACTGGTAGCTCCGCGCGGCGCCGCGGCCGGACCCGGATCCCTTCGTCACTCCGACCGCTCGGCCCTGGAAATGGCGGCCCGGCCTTCGGGCGTGATGCGAAAGATGACCGAGGCGCCCTGCGTCAGCGGAACGTCCGGGGGAGGAAGCTGTGCCTCGACCAGCCCCGCTGCTTCGAGCACGATCGCGTTGCGGATGTCGGCCTCGTCGTGCAGCGCGAGCGGAAACTGGCAATCCTTGATACGGCGAAGAAAGTCCATGGGTGTTGCAGTCCCTGCGGCAGGCGAGAAGAATAGATCAGGAATCGGAGAAATCTTGGGGCAGTCCCACGACCTCGCCCGGTGCCCGGACGGTCTCCATCCGCTTGTCGGGCCCCTCGTTGACCGCTTTGGAAGCACGCCTCGCACGCGGCTGGCGCGTCGGCATGTCGTCGAAATGCTCGGGCTGCTGTCGCCGAGCGCGTGCCAATGCCGAATGCCCTTCCGCCGTCACTTCCAGCACGACCGCGCGCGGAATGTAGACATCGCCCGAGCGTTCCCGCACCGGGGCATCGAAGCTCGCCTTGACGAGGTTGGCGGCGTTCAGGCCGAGCAGCCGCTCGATGTCATCCCTCGACGTGCATTCGGCGGGCAGTTGCTGCTGCCCAAAACATGAAAGCAGCTTCATGCTGGCCAGCACGCGCAGTTCGCGCTCGCTCAGTGTCTTTCTACGCACCCGGCCGACCTTCGGTTGCAGGACCCGCGGCGGCCATCTGCTCGCGCGCCTGCAGCGCTGCCGCTTGAAGACGCTCCGCCGTCAGGGCGGCGGCATCCGCCGTCATCGTCACGGCGACCCCATCGGGGCCATCGAGGATCACCACGCCATCCTCGGCAGTGGCGTGGCCGGCGTCTTCGCGCGGTCCGGGAATGGTGCGGCGATCGCTCATGGAATGTTCCCGGTGTGGCCGACCGCGCGCGCCGCGGTCTGGGGGTTGAGGTACAGATAGTGAGGGTCGAACCGCGCTCTTTCGACCAGGCCGTTCAGGTCCAGGATCTGCACGTTGGCCCCGCGGACATTGCACAGGCCGGATTCGCGCAGCTCGCGCAACACGCGATTCACATGGACATTCGTGAGGCTGCAGACCTCGCCGATATCGGCCTGCGTCATGGGCAGCGAGAAGGCGTGGCCTTCGGACGCGCCGATCGCCAGCAGGCGGGCATGGGTCTCGCACAGGAAGTGCGACACGCGCTGCAGCGCGTTGAGGCTCGACAGGCGATAGATCCACTGCCGGTGCATCGCCGCGTCCAGCAGCGTGAGAAACCACAGCCGCCGGGCGAGGCCGGGCTCCGATGCCTGGATGGCTTCCAGCGAAGCATGGCGAAAGACAGCGACGGTGATGTCGGTCAACGCGGCGACATCGTGGTCGAGCTCCTTCAAGGCGTAGGCATGCAGGTCGACGAAGTCGCCGGGCACATGCAGCGCCACCGGGTGGCGCCGGCCATCCGGCGCATCGACATGGCGTGTCATGAGTCCCTTCACCAGCAGCGTGCTGATGTCGACCGGCACGCCCTGGCGAACGACCAGGCTGCCGGCCGTGTAGGTCTGCGTATGGGAGATCGCGCCTTCCAGCAGGCTGCGTTCGGCGTTGGAGATTTCCGCAGCACGGTTGCGAAATACGTTCTCGGTCAGCATGGAAGATTCCTTGTCATGGATGGTGCCCCGCATCGCGGCACGGCGCATTAACCTGGATCAAGTTTGAGCCTGTATCGGCTGTGCGGTGCAAACAGGCGTGGAAGGGGCCTTTGTCCTACGAATGAGCGCATCGCCCGTCCTCAGAGTTCGCGCTCCACCACGACCGAACCCAAGCGAGGACCCATGTCCAAGAAAAAAGCCACCCCTTCCGTTGCCAACCTCGATGCGGCGCGCGCGGCGGCCCGCAACACGGACAGCGGTCCCGCTGCACCGGCGCCCGCGGCCGCGGGGAAGGACGACCTTCCCGCGCAGAAGATGATCGATGCGCAGGCGCTTGCCGCCGCCATGCCCGCCAATCCGAACAAGGCGCTCGAGCATGGCCTGGCGAATGCGCAGTCCGCGCCCGTGGGCGCGACCGCCACACCGGCATCACGATTGCCTACGGGGAGCACGCTCTCGGAGGCCAATGCCTCGGCCAAGACGGGCAGTGCCGCGCTCGAGGGCGTGAACGCGACCATCGACACGCTGGACCGCGTGCGGGTGGACTCCTCGGGCCAGACGCTCACCACCAACCAGGGCGTGCCGATCGCCGACAACCAGAACTCCCTGAAGGCCGGTGCGCGCGGGCCGGCGCTGCTCGAGGACTTCATCCTGCGCGAGAAGCTCACGCACTTCGACCACGAGCGCATCCCCGAGCGCATCGTGCATGCGCGTGGTTCAGGCGCGCACGGCTTCTTCGAAGCCTACGAGCCGCTCACGAAGTACACCAAGGCCGCGCCTTTCAAGGAGGCGGGAAAGATCACGCCGGTGTTCGTGCGCTTCTCGACCGTGGCGGGCGAACGCGGCTCCAAGGACACGGCGCGCGACGTGCGCGGCTTCGCCGTCAAGTTCTACACCGACGAAGGCAACTGGGACCTGGTCGGCAACAACATGCCGGTGTTCTTCATCCAGGACGCGATCAAGTTCCCCGACCTCGTCCATGCCGTGAAGCCCGAGCCCCATCACCAGATGCCCCAGGCCGCGAGCGCGCACGACACCTTCTGGGACTTCGTCTCGCTGATGCCCGAGTCGACCCACATGCTGATGTGGCAGATGTCGGACCGCGCGATCCCGCGCAGCTACCGGATGATGCAGGGCTTCGGGGTCCATACCTTCCGCCTCGTCAACGACGCGGGCGAGTCCTTCCTCGTCAAGTTCCACTGGCAGCCCAAGCTCGGCACCCACTCGCTGGTGTGGGAGGAGGCGGTGAAGATCTCGGGCGCCGACCCGGACTTCCATCGCCGCGATCTGTGGGAGGCGATCGAAGCCGGCGAGTACCCGGAGTGGGAACTGGGCCTGCAGATCTTCACCGAGGAACAGGCCGAGCAGTTCAGCTTCGACATCCTCGACGCCACCAAGCTGATTCCCGAGGAGCTGGTGCCGGTGCAGATCGTCGGGCGCATGGTGCTCAACCGCAACCCCGACAACTTCTTCGCCGAGACGGAGCAGGTGGCCTTCTGCACCGCGCACATCGTGCCCGGGCTGGACTTCACCAACGACCCCCTGCTGGCAGGCCGGATCCACTCCTACGTGGACACGCAGATCAGCCGTCTGGGCGGACCGAACTTCCACGAGCTGCCGATCAACGCGCCGATCGCTCAGGTGCACAACAACCAGCGCGACGGCATGCACCGGCAGGCCATCCACCGCGGCCGTGTCGCCTACGAGCCGAACTCGCTGGCGGGCGGCTGCCCGTTCCAGGCCGGCGCCGCGCAGGGCTTCACGAGCGTCGCCAGGCGCCTGGATGCGAAGGAGAGCGCGGACAAGGTGCGCATCAAGCCCGAGAAGTTCGCCGACCACTACACCCAGGCCCGGCTCTTCTTCGAGAGCCAGTCGGAAGTCGAGAAGGCCCACATCGGCAACGCGTTCCGCTTCGAGTTGTCGAAGGTGACGGTGCCCGCGATCCGCGAACGCGTGGTCGCGAGCCTCGCGAATGCGTCACCCGAACTGGCGGCGCGGCTCGCGCAGGACCTGGGCATGGCATTGCCCGCGCCCCTGCCCAAGGCGCTAGAGAACCCGCCGCGACCCGAGGTCGAGGTCTCGCCGCCGCTGTCACTGCTGGCCCGGCCGGGCGATGGCGGCATCCGCACGCGCAAGGTGGCGATCCTGATCGCGCATGGCGTGGAAGGAACGTCGCTCGCGAAGCTGATCAGCGCGCTGGTCGAGGCTGGCGCCGTGCCGCGCCTCGTTGCCGCGAGGCTCGGGACCTACAACGGCGCCGCGGGCGAGCGCTTCGAAGCGGACGCCACGATGGAGAACTCGCCGGGCTTCCTGTTCGACGCGCTCGTCCTGCCCGATGGCGCCGCGGCCGTGGAAGCCCTGGACGCCGATGCCCACACGCTGGAGTTCCTGCGCGCGCAGTACTGGCACTGCAAGACGATCCTGGCCTTCGGCGCCTCGGAAGCCCTGCTGGCCGAGGCTCAGATCCCGCTGGCGCTGCCCGACGGTTCGGCGGATGCGGGGCTGGTCCTCGCGGACGCCGCCGACGCGGATGCGGCGATCGCGGCCTTCATCGCCGCCATGCCGCTGCGCCATTTCGAACGCGAGAACGATCCGCCGAAGAACTGATGCGTGCTCGTCGCGCCGCGGTGGCGCGCGAGTTCCGGATCGCCTCCACCGAGGCCCTCCGAGGCAGGACCCTGATCGGAATCGACATTCCCGCGCGGCAAGGGCGCGTGCTGTTCACACCGGCACGCGTGCTTCGTCCTTGTGCCTCACGCAGTACTCGAGCGCCGCCTCGAGCATGGGCCAGTTGGCGAACACGTAGACCCGTTCGACCCTGTCCCAGCGCCCACCGAATTCCTTGAGCGTCAACGCGAGCCCGGAGAGGCTGCCCAACACGGCGGGTTTGGATTTTCCATAGGGCTCGCAGTGTTCGGCCACTGTGCAGCCAAGCCGCGCCGCGAGGCCCTGTACGCGGTCCGTACCGCTCGGTGGAGAAAGAAGCATGCGCGGATTTTCGCAAAAGCCCGGCGCACGATGTTCTTCGCCGTATCCCCCAAAGGTGGGGTTGCCAATCGCGTGATCGGTGTTCGGGCTGCATCGACCACCGAGCGTTGCCTCACGATGAGGGCAGCTCGATCGAAGCCGACAGCGGTACCGCATCGATTCGCTCGGCGCTTGCGATCACGATCGCGCGGTCGTCCCGGCCAGCGCTCTCGGAGAGGGTGCGCCACAGGAAGCGAATCGAGTTGGCATCGAGCGCCGCGGTGGGTTCGTCGAGCAAGGTGAGTGCGCGTCCCGACGCGAGGGCAGCCGCCAGCCATACCTTTCGCTTCGACCCGGTGGAGAGCATGTACATCGGCTTCTCGAGGTGCGGCGTCAGGGAGAAGCCCTCCACGAGGGCGCGCCACTTCGCTTCATCGAAGCCTGGATCGCCGGCACTCAACGACGCGGTGCACCGCGTCGCCGAGATGTCATTGAAGGCGTCGGTCTCCGGGTCGACGAAGAACACGTTCCGGCCATAGGTGTCGGGGTCCTGGTCCAGGCGCGCTCCCGCGAGGTCCAGTTGGCCTTCGCCGCGAAGCTTCCCCGCAAGCAGCCGGAGGACCGTCGACTTGCCGCTCCCGTCGCCACCGTAGAGCTGGGTCAGCCCGGCGCCGACGCTGGCGCTCCAGGCGGACAGGAGCGCGGGCCGACGGGGGTAGGCGAAGCTCAAGTTCTTGACGACGAGGATGGGCGCGGTCGACGCTGGGTTCATGCCTCGACCCTACCGCAAAACCGGCGCGCGCCGCGCCCGCCGGGTCGACGGCGGCCCGACGATCTCAGGACGCCGCAATCACCGGAAAGTCCGTCCCCAGCCAC
This sequence comes from Variovorax sp. 20P10.2.4, assembly GCF_058244205.1. Lineage (NCBI taxonomy): Bacteria > Pseudomonadati > Pseudomonadota > Betaproteobacteria > Burkholderiales > Comamonadaceae > Variovorax > Variovorax sp. 20P10.2.4. The sequence continues at coordinate 44,182 of NZ_JBZAYE010000003.1, read as the reverse complement.
TTCTGGTACAGCTTGTTGAGCTCGCCATTGGCGCGGTTGCGCGCGACGAACTCGTCGAGCGTCTTCTTCAGCTCGGCCTGGCCGGGCCGCATGGCGATGGCCATGACCTGCTCGCGTACGGTGAACTTCTTCTCGTAGGTATCGGGCGGCACGCGCTTGGCAATCTGCGCGGCGACGGTGGTGGAGCAGCCGATCGCATCGACCTGACCCGAGATCAGCGCCTGCATGCCCGAGGCATCGTCGTCGAAGCGGCGGATCTCGGTGCCCTCGGGCGCCATGGCGGTCAGCGCCACGTCCTGGACGCTCGCGCGCGCCACGCCGATGCGCCGCCCCTTGAGGTCGGCCGCGCTCTTGATGTCAACCTTCTTCGCGCCATACAGGATCACGGTGGCGGTCGCATAAGGCGCCGAGAAGTCGACCTGCTTGGCGCGCTCGGGCGTGATCGCGAGCGAGGCGACGAGCAGGTCGACCTTGTTCGTCAACAGGAACGGGATGCGGTTGGGGCCGGTGACGGGCACGAGGTTCAGCTTGACGCCGAGGTCCTTGGCCAGCAGCCGCGCGACATCGGCGTCGTAGCCGTCGGGCTGGTTCTGCGCATTGGTGGTGCCGTAGGGCGGAAAGTCCACGAGCAGCCCGATCGTGAGCTGGCCCTTCTTCTGGATTTCCGCGGCGCTTTGCGCCACGGCGGCACCGGACAGGCCGGCCATGGCGGCGCCGGCCGCGACCGCCAGCAGTTGCCGGCGCGACATCGAATCGAACATGTGAGTCTCCTTGTGAATGGGTCGGCAGGGAACGAGGGAGGGGCGAAGTAGGCCCGTCACATCACGCCGAAGGTCTCGAAGGCCTCGACCGTGCTCATCCCGTTGCGGATGGCGGTGCGCACCGCGTTCTCGGTGCTGGCCTTCTCGAGCGCGCGGCGGAAGGCCTCGACCTCGGCCTCCTTCGGCACGATCAGCACGCCGTCCTGGTCGCCGAACACGATGTCGCCCGGGCGAATGCGCACGCCCTGGATCTCCACCGGCACGCGGTAGTCGACGACCTTGCCGCGCGGGCCCTGGTCCTGCGAATAGCCGCCGAGCGAGAAGACCGGCAGGCCGAGCTCGAGCACCTCGTTGGTGTCGCGCGAGTAGCCGTCGAGCACCGCGCCCGCGGCCTTCAGGTGCTGGGCGCGCGTCGTCATGAGCCCGCCCCAGAGCGCGAACTGCGGCGCGCAGCCGGTCGCGACATAGACCTCGTGGGGCTTCAGGTCGTCGAGCGCCTGGAACAGCAGCCCGAAGGGCTGGCGGCTCAGCGGCGTCTTGCCCTCGGGCTCGGTGCGCGCGAAGCAGTTGGTCTCGAGCACCGGCATCGCGCGGCCCGCGATCACCATCGAGCGCTCCACCGGCCGGATGGCCGGCGGCAGGAACTGCCGCAGCAGCCCCATGGTGTCGAGGATGTCGCCCACGACGGCGGGGAACAGCTTGGTCTTCATGAGCTGGAACAGCTCGTCATCGTCTTTCCACATGCTTGTCTCGTTCATTCGTTCAGCCAGTCGATCAATGGCCTGATTGAACGAGGCGCCCGCCTGGGTCGCAAGCTCTCACCCTATATGATAGGTAGCGATGACCGCCCATCCCTTCGTCCTGGACAAGCTCGAGCGCGTGCCGCTCTCGGAGCAGGCCGTGCAGAGCCTGCTGGGCTACATCGAGCGCTCGCGGCTGGCGCCCGGCGCCGCGCTGCCCGGCGAAGGCCGGCTGGCCGAGATCCTCGGCGTGAGCCGGCCCGTGGTGCGCGAGGCGCTGCGCACGCTCAAGGGCATGGGGGTGGTCGACATCGCCAACGGCAAGAGCCCGATCATCCGGCGCGACCTCGACGCCACCGCGATGTCGATCTACTTCGCGCGCGCGCTGCAGGTGCTCGACAACTCCACCGAGGACCTGATGGCCGTGCGCGCGGCGCTCGAAGGCCAGTCCGCGGCGCTCGCGGCCGCGCGCCGGCAGCCGGCCCAGATCGAGCGCATGACGGCGCTGGTGACACGCATGCAGGGCTGCCTGCGCGACCCGGCCACCTATGCGGCGCTCGACACCGAGCTGCACGTCGAGATCGCGCGCGCCAGCGGCAACCCCTTGCTGTGGCAGATGATCGGCTCGATCCGCGCGTCGCTGGAATCTCAGTCGCGCCAGGGCATGGAGCGGCGCAAGACCCGCAAGAGCCTGCAGCAGGTGCAGGACGGCCACGCCGAACTCGTGGCCCGCATCTGCGAAGGCGACGTGGCCGGTGCCGCGGCTTCCATGCAGGCCCACATGGCCGCGGCGCTGCATGCGCTGCTGCGCGAACCTCAGGCGTGATCGGTCGAGCGCGTCACCGCCTCCCAGGCATCGATCTCATCGGACATCGCCGCGAGCTTGGCGCGCACGAGCCCCAGCGCGTCGGTGCCCAGCAGCAGGTGCGCCGGCGGATTCGGCGCGTCGACCAGCGCGAGCAACGCCTGCGCCGCCTTCGCGGGGTCGCCGGTCTGCGCCCCGCTCTTGGCCTGCCTGGCCTCGCGGATCGGATCGAAGAGCGCGTCGTAGTCCGCGATGCTGCGCTCCGATCGCACCATCGAGCGCCCGGCCCAGTCGGTGCGGAAGGAGCCCGGCGCGACGGCGGTGACATGGATGCCGAAGGCCGCGACCTCCTTGCCGAGCACCTCGGAGATGCCCTCGAGCGCGAACTTGCTGCCGCAGTAGTAGGCGATGCCGGGCATGGTGATGAAGCCGCCCATCGAGGTGATGTTGACGATGTGGCCGCGGCGGCGCGTGCGCATCGCGGGCAGCACGGCCTTGATCATCGCGACCGCGCCGAAGACGTTCACGTCGAACTGGCGTTGCATCTCGGCCAGGCTGGACTCCTCGAGCGTTCCCTCGTGCCCGTAGCCCGCGTTGTTGACCAGCACGTCGATGGGCCCGTGCTGGGCGAGCAGTTGGGGAACGGAGCGATCGATCGCGTCGAAATCGGTGACGTCGAGCACCACGGCATGCGATCGGCCGGGCGCGCTGCGCTCGAAGGCTTCCTTGTTGCTTTCATTCCTGACGGTGCCGAGCACCGTGTGGCCCTGCGCGAGGGCGGCTGCCGCGAAGGCTTTTCCGAATCCCGAGTTGACGCCCGTGATGAGGAAGGTTTTGGGTGTGGTCTGTGTCATGGTCGGCTCCTTGAAGATCAGGCACCGATCGTAGAAATCGCAGCACGGTCGCGATATGCCGAGTCGCACACATGGCTTGCCTAAAACTGCAAAGCCGTGGACCCGGCGGCCCGGCTGTGGCAGATTCGCGGCTCCCATGAACGACGCTCATCCACGCAACGCACCGCCGAAGGTCTCCCATGTGCAGCAGCAGATGGTCGATCTGGTGCAGCCCCTGGCGCCGATCGAAGGCTACAACCTGACCGTGCTGCCCGATGTCCGGATCCTCCGGTCCGACCGGCCGCTGGCCCGCGCGCCGGTGCTCTACGAGCCCGGCATCGTCATCGTGCTGCAGGGCCGCAAGCGCGGCTTCCTCGGCGACGAGGTCTATCTCTACGACGCGCAGCACTACCTGGCCGTGTCGGTGCCCGTTCCCTTCTCGATGGACACGGACGCCTCGGCGCAGGAGCCGCTGCTGGCGATCTACTTCCGCCTCGACTTCCAGGTCGCGGCGGAACTGATGATGAAGCTCGACGAGCACGGGTTGGCCGAAGGCGCGGCGCCCAAGGGCCTGATGTCGACCCCGATGGACGAACGCCTGGCCCGCGCCGTGCTGCGCTTCCTCGAGGCGATGAACTCGCCGCTCGAGGCCCCCATCCTCGGCCCCGACCTGGTTCGCGAGATCTACTTCCGCGTTCTCACCGGCGAGCAGGGCAGCGCCATCCGGGCCTCGCTCACGCGCCAGGGCCACTTCGGCAAGATCGCGAAGGCCATCCGCACCATCCATGCGCGCTTCGACCAGAAGCTCGACATCGACGGTCTCGCCGACGAAGCGGGCATGAGCCCTACCTCGTTCCACGCGCACTTCAAGGCCGTCACGTCGACCTCGCCGATCCAGTACCTGAAGACCACGCGCCTGCACCAGGCCCGGCTGATCATGGCCCGCCACCAGGTCACGGCCGCGCATGCCAGTGCGCAGGTGGGCTACGAAAGCCCCTCGCAGTTCAGCCGCGAGTTCAAGCGCATGTTCGGTCGCGGCCCGGCCGAGGAGGCCGCGCGCATGCGCGAGGCGTTCGCGCGGCCCGATCCCTCGCCACATGCGCTCTACGTGGCCGCGCACTGAAGACCATGACGCCGCTTCCACCGCTCAACCCGCTGAAGATGTTCGAGGCCGCGGGGCGCCTCCTGAGCATCTCGAAGGCGGCCGAGGAACTGTTCGTGACACCGGCGGCCGTCAGCCGGCAGATCCGCGTGCTCGAGGAGTTCCTGAACTTCCAGCTGTTCCGGCGCGAGCATGGCGGCCTGTCTCTCACGCCCGCGGGCGCGAAATACCTGTCGGAGATCACGCCCCTCTTCATGGCCTTGCGGGAGACCACCAACGCCGCGATGGGCGGCGGCTACCGGCGGCGCGTGCTGCGGATCCGCTCGCCGGCCACCTTCGCGGTGCGCTGGCTGATTCCGCGGCTCGCGGGCTTCCATCAGCTGCACCCGGGCATCGACGTCCAGCTGACCGCATCGGCGGCACCGCTGGACTTCAGCCGGGAGGACATCGACGCCGGCATCGAACTCGGCGACGGCCACTGGCCGCGGCTGATCGTGCAGAAGCTGGTGCCGAACGAACTCGTGCCGGTGATGGCGCCGCGCGCGGGCGCCGCCGTTCCGCGGGAGCCGCGCGCGCTGGCCTCCGAGACGCTGCTGCACTCGCTCGCGCGCATCGACGACTGGGCGCTGTGGCTGCGCGCGGCCGGCGCGCCTGGCGTCAACGCCTACCAGGGCATGAAGTACGAGACCTCGCTGCTGTCCTACCAGGCGGCGGTCGAGGGGCATGGCGTGGCCATGGCGCAGAAGGCGCTGGTCGAGAAGGACCTCGCCGAGGGAAGGCTGGTGATGCCGTTCGGGCTCGCGCTCGATCGCGGCGACCACACCTACTACTTCGCCTCGCCCCGCGAGCGCGACGAGTCGGTCGAGCTGGCCGCATTCCGGCGCTGGCTGGCGGACGCGGTCGCCGCGTCGAGCACTGCGGTGCCCTCGGCGCTTTAACAAAAAGTCAAAGCCTCGGCAGCAAATGTCGTTTGCCCGCCGGGCAGCCGATTTCTATTCTCGAGCCTCGTTGAAACCACCCCCTGAGGGTGGGCGCCGGCATACCGCCGGCTTCGAGAACAAGAGGCAAGAACAGATGTTGGGAACCAGTTTGGCCGGGCTGCGCGTGCTCGACTTCTCGCACGTCGTCGCGGGTCCGTTGTGCGGCATGCTGCTCGGCGATCTCGGCGCCGAGGTCGTCAAGATCGAGTCGCCCGAAGGCGAGATGGGACGGCGCATCGGCCCGCCCTGGATCCACGGCGAGAGCGTGATCTCGCTCAGCGTGAACCGCAACAAGCAGGGCCTCGCGGTCGACCTCAAGACACCGCAGGGCCGCGACCTCGTGCGGCGCCTGATGGCCTCCGCGGACGTGGTCGTCGAGAGCTTCAGGCCCGGCGTGATGAAGCGATTCAGTCTCGACTTCGACAGCGTGCGCGACGCCAATCCCTCGCTGGTCTACTGCTCGATCTCGGCCTACGGGCAGCACGGTCCTTCGAGTGGCAAGGCCGGCGTCGACGGAATCATCCAGGCGGTCGCGGGCTTGATGAGCACCCTCGGCCCGGCGGGGTCGCCGCCCTCGAAAGTCCCGAGCCCCATCGCCGACATGGCGACCGGCTACTTGGCGACCATCGCGATCCTCGGTGCGCTCGTTCCGGTGCGGCAGGGACGCGAGGGCCAGCACATCGACGTCAGCCTCTACAACGCCACGCTGATGCTCCAGCAAGTGGGACTCGCGTCCTTCCTCGCCAGCGGCATCGAGCCCGGCAAGAGCGGAAGCGCCGCACCGTATGCGGCACCGAACGAAGCCTTTCCGACCGCCGATGGCTGGATCATGGTGGCGGCCTACCAGCCCGAGCGATGGAGCGCGCTTTGCCATGCCATCGGCCAGCCCGCGCTCGAGAAGGATCCGCTGTTCGCGGACAACGTGTCGCGGGTCGGGCATCGCGATGCGCTGTTCCAGCAACTGGCCGCGGCGTTCCAGCAGCGGCCCACCGAGGCCTGGCTCTCGACGCTCGAAGCGGTGGACATCCTCTGCGCGCCGATCGCCGGCTATGCGGAAGTCACGTCCTCGCTCCAGTACCGCAGCAGCGGCGTCGAAACCGTGATCGAGCATCCGATCGCCGGCGCGGTGCGCATGCCCGGATTCGCGATCGGAAACCCAGGCGGCGATGGCGTGCGCGCCACACCGCCACCGCTCGTGGGACAGCACTCCGCGGCGGTGCTCGCGGCCTACGGCATCCCCGACGAAGAGATCGACGCGCTGTTGCGCTGCGGCGCGATCGCCACCCCCGCCACCCCCATCACTCCCTCCCGAAGCATCGCCGCATGACCTCCTCCCCTTCCGACCTCGTCGCATCGCGCATCGACGGCCCCGTTCTCACGATCACCATGCAGTCCGCCGCCACCGGCAACGCGCTGAACCTCGCGATGACCTCGGCGCTCGCCGATGCGCTAGAGCGCGTCAACGCGCACGAGGAGGTCCGCTGCGTGGTGCTGTGCGCCAGCGGCAAGAACTTCTGCACCGGCGGCAACGTCAACGACATGCGCGACGGCACCGACCTGATGGCGGGCAGCACGACGCAGGTGCGCGAACGGCTGCTCCAGCGCCTGCATCGCATCACGCATGCGGTCCACCGCATCGAGGTGCCGGTCATCGCCGCGGTCAACGGCCTCGCGATCGGCGCGGGCTTCGACCTGTCGCTCATGTGCGATGTGCGCCTGTGCAGCGAAGAGGCGCGCTTCTCCGAGAGCTTCCTGCGCCTCGGGCTGGTGTCGGGCATCGGCGGCGCCTGGTTCCTGACGCGCCTCGTCGGCCTGTCGAAGGCCATGGAGCTCACGCTGACGAGCGAGTTCATCGACGCGCAGACCGCCCTGCGCCTGGGCGTCGTTTCCCAGGTGTTCGGCGCGGGCCAGCTCCAGGAGGAAGCACGCAGGCTCGCCGAGCGGATCGCAAAGAACCCGCCGCATGGCATGCGCATGGCCAAGCGACTCGTTCGCGACGCCAGCCAGTCGACGCTGGCCGGCGCACTCGAGCAGGCGGCCTCGATGCAGGCCATCCTGCTGTGCGGCGACGAGCACAAGAACGCGGTGCGCGGCTTCCTCGCGAACGAGCGCGGCGCCCGGTAGCCACCGAGAACGAGCAAGACAGGAGACAAGCAGATGAACAAGACCACCAGCCAGCTTTTCCGCCTCGTCCGTGCGGCCTGCGTCCTCGCGGCCGCGACGATGGCGATGCACGCCGTGTGGGCGCAAGCCGCCCCCTATCCGAGCAAGCCGATCGTCCTCGTCGTTCCATTCGGCGCGGGCAGCGCCACCGACCAGCTCGCGCGGGCGGTCGGCGCCACCGTCGCGGAACGCCTCAAGCAACCGGTCGTCGTCGAGAACAAGGGCGGCGCGAGCGGGCTCATCGCGAGCCAGGAGGTGGCCCGGGCCGCGGGCGACGGCTACACGGTGCTGATCACGACCAACACCACGCAGGTCGCGAACCCGCACCTGTTCAAGAAGCTTCCCTACGACCCCGTGAAGGACTTCAAGCCGGTGACGGGCCTGGGCCGCGGCGGCATGGTGCTGGTGGTGCGACCGGATTCGCGCCTGAAGAGCCTCGCCGACGTGATCGCCGCCGCGCGCGCGGCACCGGGCAAGCTCTCGTTCGGCGCCGGCAACTCGTCGAGCCGCATCGCCGGTGAAATGTTCAAGCAGATGAGCGGCACGGACCTGCTCTACGTGCCCTATCGCAGCAACCCCAGTGCCATGACCGACCTCATCGGCGGGCAGCTCGACATGATGATCGTCGACACCGTGACCGGCATTCCGCAGATCGAGGGCGGGCGCCTGCGCGCGATCGCCGTCTCGTCGGCCAGGCGGGTGCCGGCGCTCGCCGGCGTGCCCACCTTCGATGAATCGGGCATCAAGGGCTACGACCTCGGCTACTGGTTCGCCGCCTATGTGCCGGCCGCCACGCCGGCGCCCGTGGTGTCGAAGCTGCGCGAGGCGTTGACCGCTGCCGTCGATGGACCTCGGACGCAAAGCTTTCTGCAGGCTTCGGGCGCCTCCGCGTGGACGACGGAGCCCGAGGAGCTCGCAAGATTCCAGGCCACCGAGTCGCGCCGATGGAGCGAGGTCATCAAGGCCGCCGGCATCGAGCCGGAGTGACGCACGCGCGGCTTTACTGAGGGCTGGTCGTGCGGCCCTGTCCCGTGGCTTGCGTGTTGGGGTTCTCGCCCATTCGGGAACCCGTCGTCGAGCTCGTGCCGGGGCGCGCCTTCTGGTTCGACGCCTTGCCCTGCGGGTTCAGGTTGCCACCCGACATCGAATTGCCCTGGCTGGTCGCGGAAGGCTGGGTGGCGGCCGAGGTGCCGCCATTCTTCGGTTGCGTCGCGACGCTGTCCGAGCTGTTCAGGCCCGGCCCGCCGCCACCACCGCCGCTGCCACCGGACTGGGCCAGGGCGGGCACGACGGCCAGCGCGAAACTGCTTGCGCAAAGGATTCGGGTGATTCGGTTCATGGAGAAGACTTTCGTGAAGTGGTGAAGAGAAGACTTCAATGAACCGCCATGCCGCATCGGCCCGGGTGGGGCATCCGCGCCCTCCCCTGTCAGCCAACGCGCACGCAGCGCGACCCACGCCATGAGCCGCCGGTTTCCTACGGCCGAGGCGCGAGGGCGCGGGCACGGTACCAGGCATGGCCTCCTCCTCGACCCGCACCGCCCGCTCGCCCGGTCTTCTCAGCCTGTGCAAGGACGCCGTGATGGCATGGATCGACGACTTCGCGCCGAGCATGGGCGCGGCGATCTCGTACTACACGATGTTCTCGCTGGCACCGCTGCTGGTGATCGTGATCGCGGTGGCCGGCGCGCTGTTCGGCGCGGAAGCCGTGCAGGGCCAGATCGCGGCGCAGCTCTCGGGCCTGATCGGCGCGGAAGGCGCGCTCGCGGTGCAGGGGCTGATCCGCAGCGCCAGCGAACCCTCGCGCGGGCTGGTGGCCGGCGCGATCAGCATCGTCGTGCTGGTGGTCGGCGCCACCACGGTCTTCGCCGAACTGCAGAGCGCGCTCGACCGCATCTGGCATGTGCCCGAGCGCGTGAAACCGCAGGGGGTGTGGGGCATCCTGCGCGCGCGCGTGCTGTCGTTCGGACTGATCCTCGGCCTCGCGTTCCTGCTCATGGTCTCGCTCGTGGTGAGCGCCGCGCTGGCCGCCCTGGGAAGCTGGAGCGCCGCGCTGCTGCCGGGATGGGAGGCGCTGCTGCAGGGTGTCAACATCCTCGTCTCGCTCGCGATCCTCACCGTGCTGTTCGCGATGATCTTCAAGTTCATGCCGAGCGCGCCCATTGCCTGGCGCGACGTGTGGATCGGTGCCGGCGTGACTGCCGTGCTGTTCGAGATCGGCAAGGTGCTGATCGGCCTGTACCTCGGCAAGAGCGGCGTCAACGAATCCTTCGCGGCCGCGGGCTCGCTGGTGGTGCTGCTGGCCTGGGTCTACTACGCGGCGCAGATCTTCCTGCTGGGCGCGGAGTTCACCAAGGTCTATGCCAATGCCCACGGCTCGGTGGCCGCGGGCAAGGCGCAAGCGGCCACGGAAGAAGCCGCGCGGCAGGCGGAAGTGGGCACGGACAGCCAGGGTCCGAGCGGGCGCGTGCCGTCGGCGGATGTCCGTCGCGCGCCGCGCAGGCTGGCATCGCCGCTGGCCATGTTCGCCGGTGGCGCGCTGTTCATGGCGCTGGCGATGCGCCGCACGCGGCGGATCAGGCCGGCGCGGGCACCGCGAAGCTAGCGGGGCCAGCCGCCGCGAGTCCGGCGGCCCTCTTGCGCGACGCGCGCCGGCGGCTCACGTAGTCGGGATGAAAGCAGCGCCGACTGCCATCTTCGAAGGCCACCGTCACCATCCCGTCGGTCGACGACACGACGACGCCGGCGCCGAAGCGCTTGACCTTCACGGGATCGCTCTCGGCGAAGGGCATGCGCTCGCGCGTCGCGGTCTTCGCGAGCTTCGCGGTCTGCTCGCTCACCACGATGGGCTGCACCATCGCGGCCTCGTGGGCCGCGATGCGCCGGCAGTTGTCGCAGGTGCCGCAGCGCTTGGCGGTGGCCGAGGGGTCGAGGTCGTCGAGCAGCAGCTGCCAGCGGCACTGGCCCGACTGCGCATAGGCCAGCATGCGCTCGAGGGTCTCGCGGTCCTGCTCGCGCCGCGCCTTGTAGCCGTCGAGCATGGCGCCGAAGTCGGCACGCTCGGCCATCGCCTGCCGCAGCGCGATGCGCCCGCGCCGGTCGATGGCGAGCAGCTTCTGCTGCCGCAGCAAGGCGATCGCCGCCTGCATGCGCGTGCGCGGACGCTCGAGCGCATCGAGCAGGTTCGCGGCGGTCCAGCCTTCGGCCGTTGGTGGCTCCGCGAGCAGTTGCCGGTACACGGCATCGAGGTCCTCGAGCTGCGGATAGCGGCCCGCGAGAAAGAACTGCTGCACCGACCGGTCCTTGGCATGGAACAGCAGCACGCAGCGTGCGCGCTCGCCGTCGCGCCCCGCGCGGCCGGCCTCCTGGTAGTAGGCATGCAGGCTCGACGGCATCTGGCAATGCACGACGAAGCGGATGTCGGGCTTGTCGATGCCCATGCCGAAGGCATTGGTCGCGACCATCACGCGCGCACTGCCCGCCATGAACGCTTCCTGCGCCTCGGCGCGCTCGCGCGCGCCGAGCTTGCCGTGGTAGAGCGCAACCGATTGATCGGCCGCCTTCAAGGCATCAAAAGCCTCCTGCGCGGCCTTCACCGTAGCGGCGTAGACGATGCCGCTTCCGGCCTCCTCGCGCACCAGTTCGACGATGCGGCGCTGGCGATCCGGCTCCTGCGTCATCTGCTCGACCGCGAACTGCAGGTTGGCGCGGTAGGCGCCGGTATCGATCAGGCCGGCGCGCGGAATGCCCAGGTTCTTCATGACGTCCGCCGCCACCTCCTCGCCCGCGGTGGCCGTGAGCGCGAGCACGGGCGGGCCGCCGAGCGCACGGACGGCCGGACCGATCTCGAGGAAGGCGGGCCGGAAGTCGTGGCCCCATTGGGAAATGCAATGCGCTTCGTCGACCGCGACCAGCGCCACGGGATGGGTCGACAAGCGTCGCACGAACGCGGGGTCCGACAGCCGCTCGGGCGTGACCAGCACGATGCGCGCACTGCCGTCGTCGATCGCTTGTTCGGCCCGTTCCAGCTCTTCGGCGCCCAGTGCGCTGTTGACCTGCACGGCGGCAATGCCCAGCGCGCGCAGCTTGTCGCACTGGTCCTTCATCAATGCGATGAGCGGCGACACCACCAGCGTGCGGCCCTCGAGCAGCAGGGCCGGCAGCTGGTAGCACAGCGACTTGCCGGCGCCGGTGGGCATCACGGCCAGGGTCGACCGGCCCGCCATCACGCGCTCGATGACCTCGGCCTGGCCCGCGCGCAGGCGGGCATGGCCGAACACGTGGCGCAGCGTGTGCTTCAGGCGCGCGGCCGCATCGGGAACGCCTGGCATCAGACGGTCTCTTCGTCGTCGTCCTCGCCGTCGTTCTCGTCGGCAAGTTCTTCGGGATTCAGCGCTTCGGGGTCGTCGACGGCGTCGGCGACTTCCGTCGCGGCGTCCGGGAAGACGCCCACGCGGTCAGGCAGGATGTCGGCGTTGGTCGCCGGCTCCTCGCCGCCGTCGATGACGGCGCGGTCGTCGCCCGCGGCATCGCTGCCGCTGTCGCTGGAATCGCTGGGGCCGAGGGCGTCGGCGTCGGTGCCCTTGGGGGCGGTCGGGGCGTGCTCGCCGCCGAGAATGCTGCTGGTTGCCATGTGCGTCGTTTCCTTGAAATCCTTGGGAGACAGACGCACAGACTGGGAGCCATCGGGCGCGGCGGAAGTAGGAAATTCGCGCATCCGGGCCGCCATCGATGTCTACGGCTGCGGATCGCCTCGACGGGCGCTTCAGACCGGCGGGTAGTTCCCGGTCCCGTCGGGCCAGCGCGTGAGCACCTCGTGGCCCTCGGGCGTGACGGCCACCATGTGTTCCCACTGGGCCGACAGCGACCGATCCTTGGTCACCACCGTCCACCCGTCGGGCAGGTGCCGGATCTCGCGCCCGCCCGCGTTGAGCATCGGCTCGATGGTGAAGACCATGCCCGGCACGAGCCGCAGGCCCTCGCCGCGGCGTCCGTAGTGCAGCACCTGCAGGTCCTCGTGGTAGACCTGCCCGATGCCGTGGCCGCAGAACTCGCGCACCACGCCGAAGTGCTCGCGCTGCGCCACCGACTGGATCGCATGGCCGATGTCGCCCAGCGTGGCGCCCGGTCTGACGGCGAGGATGCCGGCGCGCATCGCCTCGTAGGTCGTCTCCACCAGCCGGCGCGCGAGCACGCTGGGCGCGCCGACGAAGTACATGCGGCTGGTGTCGCCGAACCATCCGTCCTTGATCACGGCCACGTCGATGTTGACGATGTCGCCCTTCTTCAGGATCTTGTCGGGCGAGGGAATGCCGTGGCAGACCACCTGGTTGACCGAGGTGAGGATGGTCTTCGGATACCCCTGGTAGCCCACGTTGGCCGGGACGAGGCCCTGCACGTTCACGATGTAGTCGTGGCAGATGCGGTCGAGCGTTTCGGTGCTCACGCCCGGCACCACGTGCGGCTCGATCATGGCGAGCACTTCGGCCGCGAGCCGGCCGGCCTGGCGCGCCTTCTCGATCTCCTCGGGGGACTTGATGTGGATGCCGGATGCCATGGGTACTCAGTCGCCGTATATACGAAACATATATGAATCATACATGCTTCGTTGCATCGACCCTCGCCCGGACGGATGTGCCGACATGACACGGGCGCTGCCTATACTGGTTCGCAGGAGGGGAACATGCTGTCATTCATCCGCCGCCTTTTCGACCGGAAGCCCGGCACCGAACAGGTCGCCCGATTGCTCCTGCAGGAGCTGCAACGCCTTCTCCCCGAAGAGAAGCTGGTCCTCGATCCCGAGCAGTTCCTGATCCGCCGCGCCGACGGCGGCACGATCTACCTGCACAACCTCTACACCGACTACTGCCAGGCCCGGCCGGCGGAGCGCCGCGAGCAGATCGCGCGCTTCGCGCTGGGGGTCGCGGGCATCGGCAGCGACCGGCCCGCCGATTTCGACGAGGCCCGGCCGCGGCTGCTGCCGATCCTGCGGCGCCTCGCCGGCGTGGACCTCGCGCGGATCTCGCACGGCGACTTCTCGAAGAAGCTCGAGGACACCATGGTGTGGACCCCGTTCTCGCCGACGCTCGGCGCGGCTGTCGCCATCGACAGCGACCATGCGATCGCGCAGGTGAGCCCCGACGACCTCAAGCGCTGGGGCATCGGCTTCGAGCAGGCCTTCGAGATCGCGGTCGACAACCTGCGCCACAAGGCCGCCCCGGCCTTCGGCCAGCTCGCGCCCGGGCTCTACGTCTCGAACTACGGCGACTACTACGATGCCGGCCGCATCTTCGTGCACGAGCTGGCCTGGCAGCTGCCGCTCGACGGCGACCCGGTGGCGATGGCGCCGAACCGCACCTGCCTGCTGGTCTGCGGTGCCGGCGATGCGGACGCGCTCGAGAACATGATCGCCACCGCGCGCCGGGTGCTGCGCGAACAGTCGCGCCCGCTGAGCGCCGAGATGTTCAGGCTGCGCGACAAGGCGTGGTCGCTGTGGACGCCGCCCGGGCAGGCTGGCGTGCAGCTCACGGCGCTGTTGCGCGAGGAAAAAGCGGTCGACTACAACGACCAGCAGGAGGTGCTGGAGAAGGCCCACGTGGCGGCGGGCGTCGACGTCTTCGTCGCCAAGCACAGCCTGCTGCAGCGCGACTCCGATGGCGCCGTGATCAGCTATGCCGTGCTGCCCAAGGGCGTCGACACCTGGCTGCCCGAAGCCGACCTGGTCTTTCTCTGCGAGGTCGCGGGCGAAACGCCGACCATCGTCGCGTGGCCGCATTTCGCCGAGCATGCGGGCCACCTGATCGAGCGGCTGCCGCTGGCCGTGCCGCGCTGGAAGGTGCTCGGCTATCCCGAGGGCGACTGCCTGCGGCGGCTGCAGGAGCTGGCGACGACGGTGGAGGCCGTGCGGCTCCAGTAGGCGGGCCGACATCGGCGACGGACGCCATCGCGTTCAATCCGCCGCGTCCGGACTGGGTCCGCGTTCGACCAGCGTGCGCAGCGCCATCTGCGTGCGCGTTCCTTCCACCCCTTCGACCTCGTGGATGCGCGCCAGCAGCACTTCCAGCGCCTGCGCATCGCGCGTGCGCACCTTCAACAGGAGGCCGCTGTCGCCAGTGACGATGTGGATCTCCTCGATATCGGGAAGCGATTCCAGCGCCGCGATCTGGCGGGCACGCTTCACGGTGCTGGTGATCACCTGCACGAAGCACAGCAGCGGCCGCCCCAGCTTCGCGCCATCCAGCCGCGCCACGGTCGCGACGATCACCCCGTCGCGTTTGAGCCGCTTCACCCGCTCGTGCACCGCGGGCGCCGACAGATGAAGCAATTCACCCAACGCGGCATAGCTGAGCGTGCTGTCGTTCGCGAGAAGCCCTAACAGTCTTCGGTCGACAGCATCCAGGCGGGCGGGTGCCTTGCTCTCCGGTTGAAGCTGGTTCGTATTTTTGGCCATGGTCATGAAAGCGCTAGGGCAGCTGAATGATGTTCGGGAGAATAAGCCAAAGACAGAACATCATTCGGTGAACAACATGCCTGCACTTTCGGACCTCGCCCTTCCTCTCTCAGCGCCGGAGGGGGGCCCGCCCAGCCGCCTGCTCGGAGAGGTGCCACCGGACGCATGGGCACGGGTCCTGTCTCGCATGAGCCCCATCGGCCCTTCATCCCGCGAACAACGTCCGGTGGACGTGATTGATCACGCCAGCGCCGAGTCGCTTCGCGCGATCGGCGTGCCCACAGGGGCCCGGCCGCTGGAAGAGGTGATCGATCAGATGCTGGACGAGATCTACCCCTGGCGTGCGCGCATGGACCATCCCCGGTTCCTGGCCTTCATTCCGGGACCGTCTTCGCCGCTGTCGGCCCTGGGCGACTACTTGACCGCTGTTCACAACGTCCACGCCGGCAGCTGGCTGCAGAGTTCGGGGGCCAGCGTCATCGAAGCGGCGCTCATCCAATGGCTGGCAGCGCAGGTCGGGCTCCCGCCTTCGGCTGGCGGCCTGTTCGTGTCGGGGGGCTCCATGGCCAACCTGACGGCGCTCGCGATGGCGCGTGATTTCAAGCTCGAGCCGGCGCAGCGCCTGCAAGGGGTTGCCTACGTCTCGGAGCAAACCCATTCATCCGTTGCCAAGGGTCTGAAGATCCTCGGGCTTCTGCCGCATCAGATTCGCCGCATGCCCACCGACGCCGCGTTCCGCATGGACATGACGGCGCTGGCGGCCGCGGTCGAGCAGGACATCTCCGATGGGCTCAGGCCTTTCGCCGTGGTTGCGAGCGCGGGCACGACGAACACCGGCAGCATCGATCCACTGCGACGGATTCGCGCGCTGTGCGATGCACACGACATGTGGATGCACGTGGATGGCGCGTACGGCGCATCCGCCGCGCTGTCGCCATCGCATCGGGGTTTGCTCGACGGCATCGGCGAGGCCGACAGCCTGAGCTGGGATGCGCACAAGTGGCTGTTCCAGACGTATGGCTGCGGGATGATCTTCGTGCGTCAGCGCAAGCACCTCTCGCAGGTCTTCCATACCCGACCCGAATACCTGCTCGATGCGCAGGCCGACACCGACGCCGACCAGATCAATTTCTGGGACCTCGGCGTGGAACTCACGAGACCGGCACGCGCGCTGAAGCTGTGGCTCACCTTGCAGGTGCTGGGGTCGGACGCCATGGGCGAGGCGATTGCGCATGGTTGCCGGTTGGCGACCTGGGCTCAGGATGAGCTCGAGAAGGATCCTCGCTGGGACATCGTGTCGCCCGCGCAGTTGGGCATCGTCACCTTCCGCATGACGGATGCGGCCATGAGCCCGGAGGCGCTCGATGCGCTGAACAGCGAGATTTCATCGCGGGCACTTCAGGAGGGCTTTGCGACGGTCTTGACGACGCGCTTGCGCAATCGAACCGTGCTGCGAATTTGCGCGATCCATCCGGATGCCACTGAGAGCGACATGCGGGAGACGATCCGGATGCTGTCGTCGTATGCCGACGCGGTACTGGCTTCGGGCGTTCAGGCCTGAGAGAGCGGGCCGCTAAACCGCGGCCCGCAGACCGGCACTTACCCGCCAGTCTCGAGCGCGCCACGTCGCGGCATCTCGCTCAGTTGAAACAGCTCCCCGGCCTGGCGAGCGAGGTCCGACGCGAGCCAGAGCAGGTTGTCCAGTTGGCGAGGTCCGTCACCGCTGCACCAGTCGATGTCTCTTCCATGGGAGGCCCACCGCAACGCTTCGAGTTGGGAGAGGGTGTTTTCGAGAAGATCCGCCGGGCCTTGGGCGTTTTCTCCGGGGGATATCGGCGTGCGACGCCGGGCTATAGTCTTGGTAGCCATTTTTGTGCGTTTCCTTTCGAGGGGTGTGCACGAACTTGGTTAGACGGCTGGGGTGCTAGTAACGCCCTGGCCGTCGCCTTTTGATACCTCGCATTTGCGTCGTTGCTTTGGCAGTGACGACCTGCTGCGAGGCGGGCAGTTTTTTGAACGTCTCGGTGTGGTTGGGTGTGTTGTGCCTTTCTGCTTCCCTAGGTGGGGTGGTGAGTGAGAGGGGCATCCACTCTAGGGAAGAAGTGGGCGGGGTGCGGTGCCGTTTGGCATGAAGTTGCGGTAAGCGCCAATAAATGCAGCTTCCGCGATGCGCGGGGCACGGGCCTCGAGGAGGTGGTGGCGTGCAGGTCTCGATCGGCGTGGGCTCCGGCGGGATGCGGGCAAGAAGAGACTCAGTCCATCCAGGACCGCGCGCGATCCTGGTACTCGCAGCACTCGCGCACGATGCGCTCCAGCAGTTCCGCGCAAGTCGGGATGTCGTCGATCAGCCCGATGCACTGGCCGGCGGAGACCACGCCGTCCTGCACCGCGCCCGACTCCAGCGCCGCGTTGCCGCGTGCGCCTGCAACGAGCGGGCGGATCTCCTCGAGCTTGCATCCGCCGGGACGGTTCTCCATGGTCACGACTTCTTCGGAGATCGCGTTGCGGAACACACGCGCGGTGTTGCGAATGGTGCAGGACATCAGACTGGTGTCGCGCTTGCTCGCCCCCGAACTCACCTTCTAACCCATAGGTCAATTGTCAGCGTCGCTGCATTTGCTGCCGCCGCACACAATTCGGCGACTTCACTCTTATTGACACCAAGCAGACATTGGACGACGCGATTGGCGGAGACTGCGCTACACGAAAAACGAATTTTCATGCCAAGTGGGCGCGATGTGAGTCCGGCGCATAGCGCCGTCTCGATCGGCCCCACAATTGGCGATTCGAGCACGACTCGTTAAGGCCACTTCAGCCTTTCGGACGGCTGGTCCGTTGGACTGCAAGCTGGCGTCAGCGCACGAGAAGTCGCTGCAGGCGCGCTCAAATCGAGAGGGCCGAACGGCCACTGGACGCGCGAGTCGAGTAAGCTTTCTCAATGAGTTGCAACATCGTCCCTGTGGGCCGGCGCCGAGACGGCGGCACTCGGTATTGGTGCCTTGGGCATCACGCGAACGCCACGGCTAAATACGGCACCCCTGCGGAGAAGTGCGTGGCGGCCGACGACGAGCCGATCGCGCCCGAGGACACGCTGGACTTGGACTTCCACTGCTACCCTGGCGGCATCGCCTTGTGGGGCTCCGTGCCCGCCGTATACGACACCACGAACAAGCCCATCGACCGGGGCATTCACGTGCACGCCCGGCTCGAAAAAAGCGGGGGGAAAGTGATTGACCGGACGTATCGCAAGCTACGTATCCCGCTCGCCAAGGACTTGCTCTCGGACGGGTGGGCGGAGGTCGACGAAATCGACGCTATCAACTATATGGTTTCAGCCGTGTTCGGGTTCCAGACGATCACGGTCAACTGCACCTACTGCGGCTTCCCGCACCTAGACCGCGACTGGTTCGCCGTCCATGCGCACCGGCGCCACCAGTGCCACGGGTGCGGCAAGCAGTTCTCCGATAGCGGCGCGGGCGTGGGCAATCCCTTGGCCACCGTGAGGCATATGCTGGGCGCGCAGAAACCCAAGCTCGCACCGGCGAAGAAGAAGGTCAAGTTCAAACAGCGCGACTTCCCCGGGGGCGTTCAGATCTGGGGCTCGAATCCGGCGATCCTGTGGACCTCAGCGCGTGCCGAGGAGGACGGCATCCACGTGCACGCTTTCAAAACCGCCGACGAAGAGATGCCCAGCGGCTTGGACGACACGTTCACCGAGGTTGTGATCGACGGCGTGGTGCTTAACGCCACGCACGTGCGCGCCTTCATGGCGCAGTCGGCCATGCCGCACCTGGAGGGTAGAGTTCTGGATCTGGTCTGCCCCGGCTGCGGAGATCATCACTTTGACGAAGGCGAGCACGCATTCACGCCACACATCGAGCATCGTTGCGGCTCGTGCGGACTCTCCTTCGGCGCCCGCGGCCAGATGAAGAAGACGATCGCTAATCCGTTCGCAGGCGTGCGTCAGGCTCTCGCGAAGCTCGCGCCCAACCCCTTGCGCAACGACAAGTTGGGGCTGCGCCCGGAGACGATCTGAGCTAGAACCCGGCTTCGTCGATTGCGGGTAGGAAGCCTCCCCGCTCGCGCATCAGACGATAGGCGGTGAACGCCTCTGTCTGAGTGAGTAGCCCCGCCTTCACCGCCTCGCGCAGCAGGCCGATGGAGCCGGTGAGGCGATCTTCACCAAGAACTTTCACGATCACCTTGCGCGCCGCTTTGTCGTCGCAGGCGACCGAGGAACCTACCTCCGCTGCGGCCAAGATGCACTCGGTCTCGCCGTTGTCCAATTGCCACTCCGCTTTCGCCCTGAGGAAGCGCGAGATGCTGATCAACTTGTCGTCGACCAGTGCGAGGCGCCCGGCCGCGACAGCCGCGTCGATCGCCTGCGCGACGGTGTGTGACTCGTCGCGCACGACGCCGCTCACCTGGAACGATGTGCCCGGAAGGCGCAGGATTTTCGAAAGGACTTCGCCGTTGGCGAGGTTCAGGAGTGTTGAGGCGTCCAGGATCTGGATCACGCGGCTATTTCGGCGTTGGCAACGAACAGCGCGGAGAGCGGGATGTTAAGGAGCTCCGCAGCGCGCCCCACTGAAATCTCCCCGGCCCTCACCTTGCGCGCCGCCGCCTGCAGGAGCGCAGGGGACACGTCCACCGGGATGTCCGGGCGCGGCGGGATGCCCAGCTCTACGGCGCGCCGCTCGGGACTCTTGTAGTCGTCCTGCAGCTTTTGATACATGGCGCGCGCACCGCGCGGCGGCACCAAGCCCAGGCCTTCGCATCTGCGCGCGGCAACCTCGAAGCTGACGTGGAACAGGTGCGCCAGCCACAAGATCTCGATGTCGCCCAGTGGCCCCTTGGCCCCGAGCTGCTCTCGAATCGCCTTTATCGCCAGCAGCACGCCGTGACGCGGCAGCACGAGGGCTGAGCCGAAAGCGTCGGCGAACTTCTCTTCGAGCTTGCGCGGAACGCCTGGAATACCGTCGAAGTCCTCTTGGCGATCAAAGTGCGCGTAGCCGCTTGCCTGATCGTCGTGATGGGCGACCAAGTGCCCGAACTCGTGGGCCATGGTGAAGAGCAGGCGCGGCTTGAACGCACGCGCGCCTAAGATCATCAGCGCGTAGCCCTCGACGATGACGGACACCCCTTCGATGGCCGAGTCGCGCGAATAGAGGACGATGACGCCTAGCTCGTGGGCGACTTGCGGTAGGCGCGGGAAGGGCTCCTTGTCGTCGAGGCCAGCGAACGCCTTGCGAAAAAGCTGCGCAAATTCTTCAGCCGCCTCGAACTTCGGCTCCATGCCTCGAAACAGGTCGAGCCACGCGGTGTTGCGGGGCATGCCTCGTGCGATCGCCAACGCATCGCGCACCTGGGCGGACACGACGTTGACCTCCGAGGAGACTTCAACCTCGCGTTGCCCTAGCGTGTGGCGGAACAGCGCCTTAACGGGGTCGGCGGGCTCCGCGTCCAGCAAGCTCTCCAAAGGCAAGCGCATGGCCTTGGCGATGGCGCGCATCTCCGCCAAGCTCGCGTCGGCGCCGGCCGCGATCTGCGCGAAGCGCTCGGACGGTAGCTTCGCCTTCGCGGCGATCTGGTCGGCGGCGAGCTTGCGGCTGGCCAAGTGCTCGCCGAGGTTCATCAAGCCGCCGCCTCGCGCTTAATGTCCATCAACTCCCGGCGCAGCCGGTCCGCCTGTTCGTCGGTGAGCTTGCGGTGGCGCCCCACAATCTGGGCCACGCGCGGCCCCGAGCGGTCGAATAGGCTCGAAAGAATGTCGATGGTCCGCTCGCGCCCCAGCTCGACCTCGCGCGGGGTCTCGAGCACCACGGGGTTCTGCCCCACTAGGTAGTTCTTGATTCGATTCTCGAAGGACTCCGGCTTATGGGTGTCCTGAGGGTGCTGGTAGCCGTCGGGGGTCACGATGATGTTGCCCATCTTCTTGCCCGCGTCGAAGCGCAAGGCGTTCTCAGGAAACTTTCGCAAGGCGGCGAGCTGGTCTTCAAGCTTCTCTGCGATCTCCAAGCCGCCGATCACGTATTGCCGGTGCTTGGGCCCCATGCTGCCGCTGATCACGAAGATCTGGTCGCCAGGGCGGACGAGGCGGCGTAGGTCAGGCCTACAAGAGCCCATGGTCGGGCGCGACCCGGAGGTGAGTAACGGGTCGGCCAGCGGGTGGCCCATGCCGGGATCAGACTTGGGCGAGATGAAGATGTAGCTGGACACAGCACTCTCCTAGAAAGAAGTCGCATGGGACTGTATTTTTGAACAGTATTAATTTCTGTGCAAGAACTATCGAGATCAAAGTGTTCCAACACGCCTTCATTTCAACGGGCGCATGCCCGCTTCCTGATCTGTTCCTCTTATAGCCTGCCCGCTAGGCGTGGGCGGCTGGAACGGCCTGGCTGCCGAACAACGGGCATGTCTTGGTGTTCAGCGCTGGCTCGCGGCAGGTTTCAACTGTCAGTCTGGAGCAGCTACGCCCAAAGGCGATAGGGCAGCGCCTGCGGTCCAGCGACTCGCACAACTTGGCGACCTGAAACTCTCGTTCAAGGTTGGCAGCGGAACCGCCAGCGGTGGCATCACGCGTGGGCGTTGGCGATTCGTCACCAGTTGTTCAGAGGCTCCTGGCTGCACGCGGCTTCCAAACAATTTTGGCCCTGCCAACTGTCCGCAACAAATTGCTACCATCTTTTAATATGCGCGGAGACCGCTTGAGGAAGAAAAATGGGTGTGCCTGTGTTCATCAGAGACGTCGAGGATGTTCTAGCCTTGCGGGGTCTGGAGACTCCGGACCTGGCAATGCTTCAGGCAACGCACCAGAGCTACCGCGCGTTGTTTCTCCAGCCGTCAGGTCCCATCTACGCGGACACCCAGCGAATTGGTCACCAAGACTTGGCCGCCGCGGCAGCCAAAGCCGACGCCTTCCTCGCGCTGGCTGCACAGCGCGGCGACCAACTCGCTGTTACGCCGGAGTATTTTTTTCCGGTGAGTTCGCTGGCGAAGGCGGCGCAGGGCGGCCCCTTCCCCGCTGAGGGTGCCATTTGGGTACTTGGGTGCGAAAGCATGACGCCCGCGCAGCTCGATGGTTTCAAGGCTGACTGCGCCGGCTATTGCGACGTCATCTACGAGAATGACCCGTTTCCAGCGGTGCAGGGAAACTACTTCGACCCCGTCGCTTACTGCTTCGTCACCCGCGACGCGGATAAGAGCCTCAAGCGGGTCGTCCTGTTCCAGTTCAAGACCGCGCCGTCACGGGATGACCACGGCTTTGAGAATAAGCAGTTGCGCTGCGGCCGCGCCATCTACCGGTTCCTAAGCAAAGACGGTGCCATCAAGCTCTCGACCATCATCTGTTCCGACGCGCTGGACCTTGGAGAGGACCTCGCCGCCAACAAGAAGCTGTCCGACAGAGCTATCCTCATCCACATCCAGCTGAACCCCAAGCCCAAGCACACCGACTACCGCAGGTACCGGAACGAGGTCTTCCGGCGCAGTCCGGTCGCGACCGACTGCGACATCGTCTGCTTGAACTGGGCTCACAACGTCGTGCAACACGACGCTCCTGACCAGGCGCCGCATGCGTGGAAGAACGAGAGCGGCTCAGCTTGGTACGTGCCTGAGCGTCGTTGCTCGGTGAAGGAAGATGAGGTTGCCAACAATGAGGCCAAGGGGCTGTACTACACCTGGCATGAGAAGAGGCGCCACGTACTGCACTTCCACTATGACGAGGCTATCTTCGCGCTGACAGTCCCCAAGGTTTGGCAGGACGGCCCGGCGGTTCACGACGTGCTAATCGGGCCGCAACTAGATACACGTTTTTCCTGGGACGACGGTAGCGGCGCATGGGCGCAGAACACAAGCTGTCCAGAGACAGGATGGGGCGCAGTCATCAACGTGAACCCGGAAGTAAGCGCAGCCTTCCAGGGCCTGCAAGATGTCGCCAACCGGCTGCACATCGAGCGGGCCATTTCGCTTTCTTGCGGTCCTCAAAGTATGAAGGAGCAGTGGCATTGCGTGAATAACCTGGACGTGTGCCGAATCCCAGAGTCCGAAGTCGTAGCTCGCGCCACTCTTCAGCTCGACCGAGACGTCGCAGCCTCCGAGGAGCGTCAGCGGCGCATCAGCCAAGTTGCAGTGCTCAGCCACATCCTCCAAACGGGCCCTTTACCTGCGCAAATCAAAGACCTCGCAGGCGGCGACGCCTCCATTGCGTGGTCTCCCACCTCACCAAACACCAATGTCCTCAAGGCCGGCGCGCGTCCGGCCCTGGTGGCCTATCTCGGCGAAAACCCGCCAATGGATTTGGTCAGGAGGGTCAGCGAGAACGCATTTGAGCTCCTGCGAAGGGAGAACAAGGAGCACAAAAACCGCGTAGCCATCTTCTATCGCACGGTCGCAGGCGTCACGAAGTTCGCCGAGATCAAGCAGCAGACTGACATTACATACGATGGGGGCAGCATGGCGTCCATCACAGGGGGACAGTGACATGCCTGAGATGCAAGCTGCGCGCGAAGCGCTGACTCATCTTCTCGTCGGGCTTCGCGACATTGACGACTCCGTGGTGCGTGGCGAGAAGAAGCTCGGCGAGCAGACCTACGCCGTTGCCTACGTCGACTTTGCCGATGAAGTTGTGGAGCGCTCACTGCACCTGCGCGACTTCCAGGAACGCATCCTTGCTGATGACTTCTTCGATTCGACAGGCGACCTACGCTGGAACAAGTACCTTTACTTCGTCGCCGGGCCCAACTCCAAGGCAAATCCTCAGTTTGCCGTCGCGAAGGCCGCAATCGAGGCTGATAGGGACTACGCGCGCAAGCGTGTCATCTCGCAGGACGACCTCGAATCCCTGCTGGGAGGGCCGAAGCTGTTTGAGGCAGCAGAGCACGGAAGCACTTATGACGTGCTGACGGATTGGCAGCAACGACTTTCAGCGGCCGGGCTCGAGCTGCTTCTCGATGCTCCTACCCCTCGCACCACGGTTGTGGAGAAGATTGCCCAGCGCGCAGCTGGTGCGGCTCCGAACGGGAAGCAGAGGGTGAAGGAGTTATCCGCCGCCGACTCTCCGCTAGCGACGGCAAAGCTGTTGAGATTGGACGTTGCGGGGTTCCGGCCGATACACAACGGCAAGGGCTATGACTTCGGCGACGTCACGCTGCTCGTCGGCGCGAACGGGAGCGGGAAAACTTCGCTTCTCGAGGCTATCGAGTACTTCTACTGTGGGAACAATCGCAGGAGCTCGGCCGTCGGGCCGGTTCGCCTCAAAGGCAAGCTGTTGCTTGGCGCGGGCGGTAGCACCGTCGAGCTTTCATCTACTGGAGACGGGCCTCGTATCAAGGCTAGAAATCTTGCTTGGTACAACCGCAAGGAGCACAACGTTGCCGACATTGTTGACAGCTTCTCGCTCTACAACTTCCTCGACACCGATGCCGCATATCGCCTGTCAGGCAAGCTGAAGCCCGATGACATTACAACTGAGTTAAGTCGGTTGTTGGTCGGCTCCTCGGCCGCTACGACCTTCGACTACCTGCAGAGGATTCGTGCAGATGTGGACAAGGCCTGGGACAAAGCACAGCGCCGAGCTGACGAATTGCAGGTGGAGCTCACTGTCTTCGAGCGGCGGCTGAAGGAGCTTCAGGGAAAGCCGTCCACGGCAAAGACTCTGACGGACGCCTATCGCGCTGCACTTGTAGGCGTTGGTTGGAAGAGGCCAATAGAAGCCGGCGTGCCCACGCCGAAGGAAGGTCAGGAGCTTCTCGCCGCGTTGGCGCACTTGCAGGCGCTGGCCTCCTTGGGAGCTGCAGCGCGAACCATCAAGGATGTCGAGCATCGCTCGAAGCAGCTGGAGGCCGCGGTTAGCAACGCAAGGTCGGTCGAGACACAACTCGTGGGGCACGTTAGGGATGAGAGGCGGCTCGCCTTGAAGACTGACGAGCTCGAGGCCAACGTCAGAAACCTCGATCGGTGGATTGCCTATGAGTCCGCCGGATTTCATGACGTTCGCCGGCGATATAAGTGGGCCCGCGAGGTCTCGGAGCAACTGGCTACACGTCTGGGAGGCATGGTCGCCGGCGACCTGCCGCAGGTACCGCAGCGCTACGCGTCCCTCCAACTACAAGAAGCCGTGCACGCTGCGGGTGAAGCGGCCACTTCAGCCCATGCGAGGTTCACCCGCGCTCAGCAAGCCCTGGACCTTCACGGTAGGGCAACATCGACTCGCGCCGCTGCTGCCGCAAAGCTGAAGGACTCGGTAAAGGAAGCGCTGAAGTCGTCGGAGAACCCGGACATGTGCCCGGTCTGCCGCACGGTGCATGCCAGCGGCGCTTTGATGCATCTCATTGAGGAGCTCACCGCGGGGCCGGAAGCCACGCTGGAGGTCAAGGGCCTTGCGGAGTCTCTGCGTTTGGCGGAGGGAGAAGCAAACGAAGCGCGGCGGTGGTCTGAGGCTGTTGAGCTCTGCCAGAAGCTGGTGGCGCAAATGCAGCTGAAGGGCACCACGCCCAAAGGGGTCCTGGAAGAAATAGTTGAACTGCGCGAGCGGGCGAACCAAGCCCAGTTGGAACTCCAACGCGTCATCAAGGAAGGGCAGAACCTTCGCAATGAAGGCTTCTCAAGCAACGAGGCTGATTCGGTTTGGGGCCTTATCTCTAGGCTGTTCGACCTTGTTGAGCCGAGCAATCTGACTGCCGACGTCGCGTATGCGGAACGCAATCGTCAGTTGGAATTCGTGGAGGCGAACCGAAAGGCACTTGTTGAGTGCCGCAGCAACATCGAGGCTCTTGTCCGTTCCATCATGGGCTTTGCTCAGCCTGTCGACCTGGACGGCTGGGTCACACGTGTAGAAATCATCGGTACGTTTGCATCGCTTGTGGCGCTCCAAGATGAGTTCCTCGCCGCTACAAGCAACGTCGCTGGGCTTCGTTCCTACCTTGACGTTGAGGACGATGTTCCACTCGTCGAAATCCAGGCACGCATCGCTGCCGTCGCCTCAGCGTTCAAGCAAGCAGATGAAGCGTCGCGCAGCGATTCGGAAAGCTCGGCCGAGCAGCGGGACCTGCCGAAAAAGATTGAGGACTGGAAGCTCAGACTTGGGGAGTCTCGCAACGAGGAAAAGGCGCTCCAAGAAGCGGGCAAGGTCTTGGACGACCTCATTGAGAACGCTTCCCTGGAGAATGCTACGCGGGAGGCGCTTGATGCCATTGGCGATCAAATCAATGAGGTGTTTTCGCGCATCCATTCGCCTCTAGAGTACGAGTACGTTGGTAGTCCCGACGTTCTGTTGCGGACCGCGGATGGTCATGGCGCCCGCACGCTAGACGAGGTCAGCACCGGGCAGCGTGCCGCATTTGCGTTGTCCATCTTCCTCGCCAGGAATCGCACGGCCACGTCGGCCCCTCCAGTCCTGCTCATCGATGACCCAATTGCACACATCGACGACCTCAATGCGTTATCGTTTCTGGACTACCTGCGCGACCTGGCGGTGAACTCAGGTCGGCAAATCTTCTTTGCCACCGCAGACACGCGTGTGGCATCCCTGTTTTCAAAGAAGTTCAGCTTCCTGGGAGAGTCGTTCAAGACCATCAACTTGGTGCGCAGCCCACAGGTTGAGGTGGCCGCCGCTGCAGGCTGACGCCCTGTGTGGGTCGCGTTGATCGACATAGGGCATGCGGGCCGCGGGCGGACGTCAAGACAGCTCGTCGAAGCTATCTGAAGTGCCGGCGCTGCGCATCGAATACGTTGATTTACGTCACCGCCGATCTGCGTGCGCGAGGGCACACGAAGAGGACATGCGCGTAAACGCAGCAATGGACAAAGTGCTTCCAGACAAGACCCTGCAGGACTACCTAAATCTTCAGGGCATGAAGCTCGGCACCAAGCCGCTCGATCAGTTGAGCCAGTTCCTGGCCAACGACTATGTGACAGCTTATATATTGGCCAAGTCAGCGGGTGCGGCAGTGGAATAGAAAATTGTGTCGCGGTGGTGAGAGCACAGAGCGCGCTTCACAGGCGACCGCTTTCCCTCGTAGCGGTCTTTCGCTGTGATCTAAGCGAAAGGCACTTCTTCCGCTGGGATCGGTCGCGCAGGGTGGTTGCCAAGCTACGGGCAAGAGTCGGCCAAAAGCAGACACTCTCCGGTGCCAACGTAACGCTCATTCAGACGTCTACGATGGAAAAATGGCGGGCCAGAAGCGAATGACGCTACATCAACTTGCCCCCCGAACGGCGGAGGTCGCCTTACCCGCCTGCTTTCTCGACACGCGCTAGCATTGCGGCCATTGGAAGAAGGCGATTAAATGAGCGGCAAGGCTTCACAACCAGGCAAGAAGAAGGTCAAGGCGACATCTACCCCTGGTAGGCCGGCGACGAAAAAGAAAAAGCCTGGCGGCGGGACCGCCACGGGTGGAGGCATCAACTTTCAAGCTGCGGTGACGGCCATCATCGCGGTTCATGTTCTGCGCGGTTCTCCCCTCGACTGGTTCTCCGTGGCTGACGTTCCTTTGGCGATCTGGGCTGAAAGCGAGGGAGCAGGCGACGACATTCGACTGGAGTTCTCCTCCGGACTTATTGCGGAAGTTCAAGCGAAGAAGGGGCTCGAGCGCACCGATGCCATGTGGAACTCGTTAGAGGGTATGGCCATCGCGATCGACAGCGGGCAGATGGCTTGCGGCGCGTTGGCTGTGGCGCCCGATTCATCCAGGACCATCCGAGAAGATCTGTCCCAAGACATCCTTCGATTGGGACAAGGAAGGGATGATCGCCTTAACGACATTGGCGAGGACTTCCAGCGCCGGCTCGAGAAGATTGGCCTTGAGCCCGAGACAGCATGCGGTCAGATCCGCGTCCGCGTCGTCCACGCTTTGAAGGCGGACGGAGCTGACATCAAAGCGGCAAAAGAGGCTCTGAGCTGGGTATGCGAGCAAGATGACCAGCGCGATGCTGCATGGGACGCGCTTTACCAAGAGGCCGTTGCCAGCATCGAACATCGAGGCCGCTGGACGATCCCATTTTTGCTGACCGTCCTCGCCAAGGCGAATATACGCATTCGTGATGAAAACTTTCCAGCCTCAACGTCCGCGAAGCTTTCCAACTGGCTACTGCAAACTGGCAGCAACTTCACTCTCGCTGGGTCCAAGAAGCCGCTGCCATTGAACAAGCTCCTCAAGTTGCACGCCTTGGTGGCTGAGTTTGATCCTCCACAAGCTCCATCGCCAGCAGCCGCATTGGAGAAATACCACGAGCCATCGAAACCACGTACCTTCAGTTCGGAGACGCTTGACGCGGAATGGATCGGACGCTTTCGGCGCCGCGCCGTTGTTGTGGCCGGCCCCGGTATTGGGAAGTCGACTCTCGTCTCCCTACTCGCATGGCGCTACGCTTTCGACGGACACCCGGTCCTTCAAGTAAAACTTGATGGAATCGCCGCGGCAATGCGACATGGGCAGAGCTTCTCTTCGGCGCTCGTCACGCACGGCTTGGACGGCTCTGGAATCACGCTTGACAGGTTTCATAGTGCAAGGCTCGCTGACATTGTTGTTCTGGCTGACGGCCTGGATGAATGTGGAGATATGCATGAGACCGTCGCGCAAGCACTTCACGATTTCGCTGCGGGTCATCGGCACGCTCGTATCGTCGTTACCACTCGGCCGATCGGGTACTCGACACCGGCCCTCGCTCAGTGGCGCCACTACCACCTCTTAGGCCCAGAGACAGACAAAGGCGCGGACAATTTGCGCAAGCTCCTAGAGGCATTGGAGCCCTCACAAGATTGGTGGCTAGTCGCAAGCCGTGAATTGAGCCGTTCGCGAGCTGCGAACGCAATTAGCCGTAGTCCTCAGTTACTAGGGATGGCGGCTGTCTTAATCGCCCGGAACGGAAGCCTTCCGAACACTCGACCAGCCTTGTACGCCCAGTTGCTGCAGATGCTTGAGCAGACTTCCGGCGAACCAGCGGGTTCACCTCACACCTCACCTGTACGCCGCCGCATTCTCGAGGCATTTGGCTGGTCGTACATGCTCAATCCGCTGCGCCCGGGAGACGTGGTCGTTCAAGAGTGCGCCGACATTCTCTCTGCAGAATTGGGCAATGGGAGGCTCACCGCATTGGCGACGGTGGGTGAAGCGCTGCACTTCTGGGAAGAGGTTGGCCTCATTGAGCGTGTCCATCATGACGGAACGTCCTATTGGGCGTTCATGCACAAGACATTTGCTGAGTACGCAGCGGCGCGACACCTGTCCACAATGCCACCCGAAGAGTGCAAACAAGGGTTGCTGAGGGCATTGGATGACCCCGCATGGAATGAAGTCGCCATCTTCGCAGCAGCATCCGGTACGGCTGTCGAAATTGCCCGCATCCTCATCGAGCGCAGGGACACGAGACAAGCCGGCGAGGTTGCCAGGGCTTTGTCGATTGCTTGCGATGCAGACGTCAAGATCGATCCGTCTCAGGTTGTAGAGATTGCTCGCCTCGCGTTCGCCGCACTTGAATCTGACGGCAAGGACCGATTTGCGCTGGGGCCCTCCCTCGTGACCCTGTCGGCTGCTTATCCAAATGTGCTAGCAGTGGTGGTGGCGCCTATGCTTGACGACGAACGACCGTGGTTACAGCTGATTGCATGGGCCTGCGCGGTTTCAGCGACTCCCAAACAGTTCAGCCACGAACCACTGGAGGATGCTTTTCGAAGGTTCTTGCCTTATCTCACGGGCATCACCATCGATACGACTCTTGCAGGGCGTCCGCGCGTACCGATGAATTCCAATCGTGAACTTTTGCAGACGATCGCACTTGCTGCGCTCGCAGCCCAGCCAGACGCGAGTGTTGCGCGATTTGGTGACGCGCTGCTGGAACAAACGGCGCTGTGTAACGTCGGGTTCATGGCAAAGGTATCTAACGCGCTGCGGGCTCGGGGTGTGAAGAGAGACTCCTTGTCGGTGTTGCAGCCGCTGCAAGGGCGCAGTTCGCTGTTGACCGAAACCGCCTTCGCACTTCTCGCGCCTCCTGCGGATTGGAAGCGTGCGTCGGCTAAGGCCATTCTCGCAGTAGCGAGTGCCTTCCCAGCACGGGCGCACTCATCGCTGAGTTCGCGCCCGGCATCCGACTGTCCCAACTTTGCCGCTCTGCTTGCGACCATCGCGTTCAGTGAGACTCCCGCAAGCGATGTGTACGCGTGGGAGAAGCCATACGATGCCGCGGCGGTGCGGGACATTCTTCAGGCTGTTGCCCAGAGCTCCGAAATCGATCTGCACGCACTCCACGATGAGGCCCAGCGGATCGCGGATGTCGTGAACCAAGGCGGTGACATTCTAGATATCCGACTCCAGTGGCCGCGTGTTGATGTGACCGAGCCCGATTGGCTCGCAGCGTCAGCGCGTTTGGCAGATCGTAAGTCGATTGCATGCGCGCTCGGCCACGGGTCACGGTGGCTCACCTATCTTGCTGTCAGCATCTTCAGCGCCTCAAGACCGGAAGAGGAAGCGCTACGCGCATTGCTGCGCGAGGCCCCTTGCGAGTCGATGTGGGCCGCTTCCGGTGTAGTGCTGACCGCTTGTGACCCTGAAGTTGCCGTCCGAATTCTTCTTGAGCGCATTAACGATGGGCAATTGACGGATGGGGCAGAGTACCTCTTCTCGGTCCTGAGCGAATTCGACTTGAAGTATTCGCCAGACTTGGCCAGAGCCTTGTCATCTGGCTTGCTATCTCCTTCGGGCTCGGTGTCAGAAGCCGCGGCGGGCGTTGCTAAGCACCTAGTAGACCTCAACGAGTTCGACGATGCGAATCTGCTGCTCCGGGCATACGACCATTCCCGCCAGATTCAGCCCATTGAATCCGGTCTGCTCGTTCAGCACAGTCCCCGTGCGACGCTCGTGCAGGTTCTGCTGGAAATGGATGCCCTCGACACTGAACGTTGCATCAAGTTCTTAGGCGACGATCGCTCGGATGTGCGGCACATCGCCCAAGAGCGGCTTACCAGCCTCATGTCCACATCAGAAGATGACCGAGAGAAAATCCTCTCAGCAGTTGCCCGCAAGGAGTTCGCGCCAGAAATGGCGATCGTCTTCTTGCGAAGCGTTCCGACGCTCACTGCGCGCCAACTCACAGATCTTGAGCCTCTTCTCTCTGACACTGATCCCCGCTGGAGGCTGGCGGGAACAGAACTGTTGAGATCAGAGCACTTGGCCAGCGACCGACTGCATGCTCACCTTGAGCGCCTGCGCGCCGATGAAGTTGATGAAATTCGCAAGAGAGCCGTGCACTTAGACGGCTCGATAACCGGAACACCACCCGGATAGCACACGCCGCCACTCGACTCGTCTTCGGACTGCCAGCGTCCTACCGGGTCCTGCATTCGCCAAACGATTGGCATCCCCATAGGCTCGGAAGCGCCCGAGGATCTTGGGCACGGCAGTCACACCTGAGGTGGGCGCTTTCATGCAATGAAGCTCTCGCACAAGACCATTGCGTCGCCGAACTACTCTGAGACCCTACACTCGAGGTGGCTCAGCGCAACGCGTTGTCGATCAGGTTCGCCAGCACGCGCCGCAGCGCGAGCGGGCAGGGACCACCGGGTGGCCGATGCAGCCGTCGGGCGCGATAGCGCGGCCGGCGTCGCGGTAGCCGCACACCAGGTTGTTGAGTAGGCCGTCGGCATCGACGCGCTGCAGCGGCTCCGCCACGCTGCGCTGCATGCGCGCGCTGACAACGCTGGCCTCGACCGGCTCCTGCATCTCGACGAGATCGCGCTCAACAAAGCCGCGCAGGCGCCAGCCTGGAAGTCGGTGCCCTCGTGGTTCGTCTACGGCGACCGCGACAAGAACATTCCGCCGGCCGCGATGGCCTTCATGGCCGAGCGCACGCACGCGAAGAAGACGGTGGTGGTCAAGGGTGCCTCGCACGTGGTGATGACCTCGCAGCCCGAGGCGGTCACGCGCGTGATCGTCGAGGCCGCGACGCGCTGAGGATGCGGCGCCCTATTCGAGCTGGATATCGGCCCGCTTGATCAGCGCATTCCATCGCGCCTCCTCCGCCGCGATGTGCGCGCCAACCTGCGCCGTGGTCGCGGGCCGGGACAGCTCGACGCCACCCACGGGCTTGACCTTGCCGTAGAAGGCGTCGCTGGCCACGACCTTGTTAGCGGCGGCGTTGAGCTTGGCGAGCACGTCGGGTGGGGTCTTCTTCGGGCCGACGAGCACGAAGTTGACCGTGGCCTTGAAGCCGGGCATGCCCGACTCCTCCATGGTGGGCAGCTCGGGGTAGGCCGGGTCGCGCTGGCTGGCGGCCAGGCCGAAGGCCTTGAGCTTGCCGGCGCGCACGTAGTCCATGGTGCCGGTCGGCAGGAAGGCGTAGGTCACGCGGTCGCTCATGAGGTCGAGCTGGACCTGGTTGGCGCCCTTGTAAGGCACGTGCAGGGTCTTGACGCCGAGCTCCTTGTTGAACATCTCCGCCATCAGGTGGATCGGCGTGGAGATGCCCGAGGAGCCATAGGAGTACTTCGACGGGTCGGCCTTGAGCAGCGCGACGAACTCCTTGAGCGTGGTGGCCGGCACGTTGGGCGCAGTCACGAGCATGAAGCCGATGGTCAGCACGTCGGACACCGGCGCGAAGTCACCCACGCCCTGGTAGGGCAGGCTGGCGCGCAGCGAGGGCGCGACCACGGCCGGCAGGTTGGCGAAGAACAGGGTGTAGCCGTCGGGCGCCGCGCGCGACACGTAGCTGCCGGCGATGGTCTGGTTGGCGCCGGGCTTGTTGTCGACCAGCACCGGCGTGTTGAGCGCGAGCGAGAACTCGCTGGCGAAGGCGCGCGCGACGATGTCGGTCGGGCTGCCCGCCACGAAGGGGACCACGAGGGTCACGGGCTTGGCGGGAAAACCCTGGGCCAGCGCCGCGGCGGGCCCGAGGGCCAGCGCGAGCGATCCGGCCAGCCGTCGAAGGAAGGTCTTGCGCGAAATGAAGGGTGGCATGTCGTCTCCGTTGTTCTGTGATGTCCGCGGCGGGCTTGCCTGGGCCCTGCGCAGAATATCGAGCACCCCCGCGGCGTGCGCTCGTGGCGGCGCGCGAAAGTTCAACCCATGAAATTCCGCTGCCCACGGTCCGGCCGGGGCGCGGAACGGACGGCTATCGTCGCCACAGCATGACGACACCCTCGACATCCTCGACACAGCGGCCTTCGCCGCGGCTCCCGCCCGGCGCCTGCGACTGCCACACGCATGTCTTCCTCGACGAGCGCGAGTTTGCGTTGCTGCCCGCGCGCCGCTACACGCCGCCGCCGGCGTCGATCGAGGCCCTGGCGCAATGGCACGACGCGCTCGGCATCGCTCGCGTGGTGATCGTGCAGCCCAGCGTCTACGGACTCGACAACGCGGCGACGCTGCAGGCGCTGCGGCAGCTGGGCCCGGCGCGGGCACGCGGCGTGGCGGTGATCGACGACGCCACCACCGACGCGCAATTGCAGTCGCTGAACGCGGCCGGCGTTCGCGGCGTGCGCGTCAACCTCGAGATCGATCGCGAGGGCGATGCCCGCCGCGCCACCGTGCAGCTTCGGCGCACGGCCGAACGCGTGGCACCGCTGGGCTGGCACGTGCAGGTCTATGCGAGCCTGCCGCTGCTGGCCGATTGCGCCGCGGCGATCCGCGAGCTGCCGGTGCCGGTGGTGCTCGATCACTACGCGGGTGCGCAGGCGGTGGACGGCCTCGACACGCCAGCGCTGGCCGCGGTGCTCGCGCTCGTCGAGGAGGGGAAGGCCTACGTCAAGCTCTCGGCCCCCTACCGCTGCAGCACGATGTCCGGCCATTCCGACATGGAAGCGCTGGCGCGCCGCTTCATCGGCTGCAACCCCGAACGCATGCTGTGGGGCAGCGACTGGCCGCATCCGCAGCCGGGCGCGGCCGCCTCGGCCACCGAGGTCAGCGCGCCGCACGAGGTCGACAACGCCGGCGTGCTCGCGCAGTTGCGGCAGTGGTCGCCGGACGCGCGGACCTTCGATCGCATCCTCGTGGACAACCCGGCGCGGCTCTATGGCTTCGGCGGCGACTGAGGAGCGGGCGAGGTGTCTTCGCTGATCGCGCGCATCCCGCGCATCCCTCCATCGCAGAATGCATGGTTCGCGCCCGCCGCGCCCCTGTCCGGTGGGCCTCCCCCGCATCTGCCCGAGGAAGCACCGACGATGGACACCGACCAGCCGATCATCCAGGACGCATTCGCCGCCACCGCCACCGAACGCCCCGGCACGCGCAGCCTGGGCCGAGCGATCAAGCTGATGCGCGTGGTCGCGTCGCGGCCGCAGTTCGGCTGGCGGCTGTCCGACCTGGCCGTGGCCTGCGAGCTCGACAAGGCGACCGTGCACCGCATGCTGGCCTGCATGGTCGAGGAACGCCTGGTGACGCAGCGCGCGGCCGACCGCCACTACCTGCCGGGCCCGCTGATGCACGAGCTGGGACTGGCGCTGCCCGACCACCTGCTGTTCCAGCGCCGCGCCGAAGTGCTGCTCGAGGCCTTCGCGCGCCGCATGCGCGGCATCGCGGTGCTGCTGCTGCGCAGCGGCAACGAACACGTGTGCAGCGTGCGCCAGGGCCAGCTTCCGCTGACCGGCTCGGTGCTCTACCCGGGCGCGCGCCGGCCGCTGTTCACCACGGCGGGCGGGGTCGCGATCCTGCAGACGCTGGACGCGGCGCAGGCGCGCGCGGTGCTGCTCGACAACGTGGCGCAGGAAGTGGCGCGCTGCGGCTCCGGGCGGCTCGCGGCGCTGCAGCGCATGCGCGAACGCTCCGACCGGCACGGCTTCGGCGTGAACCTCGGCGACGTGGTGCCGGGCATCCATGCCTTCGCGTCGCCGGTGCGTGGTGCCGATGGCGAGGCCTTTGCCGCGCTGTGCCTGCTCGGCACGCCCGAGCTCTATGGCGAGCGGCACCTGGCGCAGCTGCGCGGCGAACTCGAGGCAGCGGCCGCCGAGCTGGGCACGGAGGCGCGCGCTTTCAATCTCTGAGGCGCGGCGCCCTCCCCCTTCGGGCGGCTGGCGGCGCGCTTCGCGTTTTCAACCGATCGAAGAAGGAGCAACGGATGACGCGGATATGCATCGTGGGCGCGGGGGCCGTGGGCGGCTATGTGGGCGCGCACCTGGCCAGGGCGGGGATCGACACCACGCTGGTGGACGCCTGGCCCGAACACGTGGAGGCCATGCGGCGCGATGGCCTGAGCGTGACCGGAATGAACGGCATGGACGGCGCGGGCGCGGTACACGCGAAGGTGCGCGCGCTGCACGTGGGCGAGGTGGCGCAGCTCGCGCGCGAAGCGGCCTTCGACGTGGCATTCATCGCCGTGAAGTCCTACGACACCGCCTGGGCCACGCAGCTGATCCTGCCGCTGCTCGCGCCCACGGGCTGCGTGGTGTCGCTGCAGAACGGCATCAACGAGGACAGCATCGCGGCCATCGCCGGCTGGGAGCGCACGCTGGGCTGCTCGGTGAGCGCGCTGGCGGCGGAGCTGGTGGCGCCGGCCCGCATCGTGCGCAACTCGCCGCTGGGCGACGAGAAGAAATGGGGCATGCGCGTGGGCGAGCTGCACGGTCGCGTGACGCCGCGCGCCGAAGCGATCTCGGCGCTGCTCGCGCATGGCGACACCAGCCGGGTCACGACCAACCTCTGGGGCGAGCGCTGGTCCAAGCTCACGATCAACGCGATGCGCAACGGCGTGTGCGCGCTCACGGGCCTGAGCGGCAAGCAGCGCGACATGAACGAGGTGGCGCGCGAGCTCACGATCCGGCTCGGCAGCTCGAGCATCCGCGTGGGCCGCGCGCTGGGCCTGGCACTCGAGCCGGTGGGCGGGCTCGACCTCGACCTGCTGGCGCGCGCGGAGGAAGACGCCGCGGCGCGCGACGCGATCACGCGCATGATCCTCGAGGTGGCGAACTCGCGCAGCGACGGCCAGCGGCCCTCGATGGGCCAGGACATCCAGAAGGGCCGGCGCACCGAGACCGAGTACATCAACGGCCTGGTGGCGCGGCGCGGCGAGGAGGTCGGGGTGGACGTGCGCTACCACCGGCGCGTGAACGAGATCATCGGGCGCATCGAGCGCGGCGAGCTGGTGCCGAGCCCGGACCTGCTGGCCGACGTCATGGGCTGATCGGGGTGATCCGCATGGCGCGCGCGGCGCCGCGTGCTTAGGATCGGTCTCCATCGGCGGCCTGCCGCCCCAAGGAGACCTGCATGCACGACATCGCCTCGCTCCAGCAACTGCTGGAACCGATCTTCCCCGGCCTGATGGGCGTGCGCCTCACCGTGCTGAAACCCGATCGCGTGGTGGCGCAGATGGAGGTGCGTGCCGACCTCTGCACCGCCGGCGGCATCCTGCACGGCGGCGCCTACATGGCCTTCGCCGACACGCTGGGCGCGGTCGGCACGATCGCGAACCTGCCCGAGGGCAAGCGCACGACCACCACCGATTCGAGCACCAAGTTCATCGCGGGCGCGAAGCTGGGCACGACCGTGACCGGCACCTGCGTGGCGCTGCACCGCGGCCGCACGACGATGGTGTGGCAGACCTCGGTCACCAATGCCGATGGGCGGCTCTGCGCGCTGGTGACGCAGACGCAGCTGGTGCTCGACTGACCGAGGATCAGGCGGCTTTCTTGCCGCCCTCGACCTTCTCGGCTTTCTCTGGCGTCTTGTGCTCGGCCAGGCCCGGCTCGTGGAGCTTCGGGTTCTTCACGTCCTTCATCAGCTTCTCGCCCTCGGTGTCGCGGCCGTCGGTGGGCACCGACTCCTCGCTGCCGACCTCGGGCTCCTCGCGCGGAAGCGGCTCGGTGTTCTCGGCGTGCTCGGCGCTGTGGGTGCTGGCTGGCATGGGGACCTCCTTTTGCGGATGAAAGGCTCAGCCTCGCCAGCAGTCACGGCGCGGCACGCCATCCTTCGGCGACAGCGCATGCAGGACATTGGCCATGGTCGGCCGGTGCTTCCCTACTTCTTGAGCAAGGTCACGACGCCGGTGACCACCGACACGATCGCCGTCACGATCGGCGTGACCAGCGTGATGAAGTCGCGGATGCGCTCGGTGTACTGGCGCAGCCGCTGCGCCTTGCCCGGCGCGGGCGAACCGTCGGTGAGCGCGCTCGCGAGTCGGTGCGAGAGCCGGTCGATGCCGCGGTTGCGGCGATGGAACACCAGCAGGCCGGTGAAGATGCCGGTGATGTGGCTGAAGGCGATGCTCGTCACGTAGTAGAGGATCTCGCGCCATTCGCGCGCGCCGCGTGGCATCAGCGGCACGTCGTCGGCATAGGCGATGACGGCCGCCATGCCGAGCACCGACAGCACGGCGATGGCCACGGCCATCAGCAGCTGGTAGGGCAGCCGCACCCTGAACAGCGCGACGAACAGCATGCCCAGGCCCAGCGGCAGGATGACCGAGGCCACGCGCAGGTACAGCTCGTTGAGGTCGAGCAGCACGATGGTCACGGCATGCATCGCGACCAGGCACAGCACGGGCAGCACGAGGAACAGCAGCACCGAGCCGATGCCGGGGCGCTGGGGTTGCGTGGGGGTTGGCGGGATCGCGGGCTCGGCTGCTTCCGGCGCCGGGACCACCGGCGCGGCAGCGGCGCTGCGCGATACGCTCAACGCGCTCTCGAGTTCCGCGACCCGCCGCGACAGCGCCTCGAGCTCGCGCCGCAGCGGCGCGAAGAAGAACAGGTCTCGCCCGCAATGCCGGCACGCCAGCGCCTGCTCGGCGATGGGCTCGGCGCAGTAGGGACAGGCGATGGTGCGCGGCGCGTCCGGCGAGATTGCGGTAACCCCCATGCGGCCTACTGCGCCTTGAACTGGATCAATTTGCTGCTGACGCGCCCCTCGGC
The DNA here is from genome assembly GCF_058244205.1 of Variovorax sp. 20P10.2.4. Lineage (NCBI taxonomy): Bacteria > Pseudomonadati > Pseudomonadota > Betaproteobacteria > Burkholderiales > Comamonadaceae > Variovorax > Variovorax sp. 20P10.2.4. Next base: position 6,521 of record NZ_JBZAYE010000003.1, on the reverse strand, counting down.
GTCGCCGACCTGCACGCGCAGCTGGTGTTCGCCCGCGGGCACGCGCGCGGCGTCGATCGCGATGCCGGTGTCGCTGATGTAGGGCCGCACGCGCTCGGTGAGGTCGACCACCGGCTCCTTCATGTACTGCACCTTCACCGTCTTTGGATCGATCACGACGCCGCCGCGCGGCTTGAAGCCGATCTTCAGCGCGACCGCCTCGCGGCCGGCTTCGGTGCTCGGGCTCGCGACCTCGATGCCGGGGCCGCGCGTGAGGCCGGCGCGCTTGTTCTCGAGATAGGCCGAAGGCAGCTTCGCTTCGGCATCGGTGATCAGCTCGAGGCTGGAGGCGGCATGGCAGTACGCCGCGCCGCAGAGCAGGAAGACCAGGGTTGAGAACTTTCCTTTGAACATCGATTGCCTCGCCATTCGCCATTGCCGAAGACCAAAGTCTCGCGCCATCGCAGCGGGCCTCGCGCTACGAAAGCTCGTAGTCGTGCAGCGGCGCCGGCGCCCTTAGCTTCGGGGCATCCACCGCGCGAAAGATGCCCTTGCCCACGCTGCTCCACCGCCTCCTTCTTTCATTGCTCCTGCTGCCGTTGGCCGTCGCGGCCGCGCCGCCGTTTCCGCCGCTGGGCGCGGCCTACTCGGAAGTCGGTGGCCTCGTGCGCGAGTCCGACGAGTTCGAGAAAGCCGGCCGTTTCCGCGACAGCGACGAACTGCTTCGCCGCGCGCTGCGGCAGTTGCCGCGTGAGCAGGCGACTTCGCTGTCGATGGAGGCCTTTCTCGCGAAGGACCTGATCCTCGGCCGGCTCGCCGACAACAGCGATGCGCGCGCCGACGATGCCGCGCTGCTGGCCTGGCTCGAACAGCGCGCGGCCTGGCGCGATGCCTTCTGGGGCCGCGAGGCCAATGCGGCGCTGTCGGGACGCAACGCACTCGCGCTGCAGTTGTGCAAGGTCGGCCGCTGCCGCGAAGCGCTCGCGCTGCAGGAAGAGATCTACCGCCTCACGCTGAAGTCGGCCGGCCCGGCCGCGCGCAACACGCTGGTCGCGCGCCACAACCTGGCGGGCACGCTCGGCGAATCGGGCCGCTACGGCGAGGCGCTGGCGATCGGCGAGGAACTGGCCGCGGCCGCGCAGGCGCAATGGGGCGCCGACGATCCGACGACGCTGCGCATGCGCAACGCGGTGGCGGTGAACCTCAGCGACCTCGGCCGTTTCGCCGAGGCGCTGAAGCTGCACGAGCAGGTCTACGAAGCGCGCCGCCGCGTGCTGGGCGCGCAGGCACCGGACACGCTGAGTTCGCTGGCCAGCCTGTCTGCCACCTACTCGGCGCTGTACCGCCACCGCGAGGCGCTGGCCTATGCGCAGCGCGTGCACGAGCTCACGGCCGCGGCCCATGGCGACACCGATGTGCGCAGCGCGCGGGCCGCGAGCGCCGAGGCCATCGAACTGCGCCGCATGGGCCGGCTCGGCGCGGCGCACGACAAGGCGCGCATGGCCTGGACGCAACTCGCGGCCGCGCGCGGCGCGGGCCACCCCGACACGCTCTATGCACTCAACGTCTACGCGAGCGTGCTCGAGACGCAGGGGCGGCACGCGGAAGCAGCGCAGCGCTCGCGCGAGGCACTCGACCTCCGCGTCGCGCTGATGGGCGAGCAGCATCCGCTGACACTGGCCGCGGTCCACAGCCTGGGCCGCTCGGTGCTGTCGGCCGGCGATGCGAACGAGGCGCTCGCGCTGTTCGAACGCGCGCACGAGGGCCGGCGCGCGCTGCTGGGCGACGCGCATCCCGAAACGCTGCTGTCGCTGATCGAGCGCATGGGCGCCGCGCTGGCGGCCGACCGGCTCGACACGGTGAAGCCGCTGATGCCGCGGTTCCGGCGCGACGTGGAAGCCCTGCGCGCGCAGCACGGCCTGAGCGTGAAGAGCCGGCGCGCGCTGTTCGAACGCTATGTGGAAGGCTATCGCCACCATGCGCTGGCCAGTGTGCGCGACGGCGAGAACGCGCGGGCCTTCGAGATCGCGGAGCTGTCGAAGGCGCGCACGCTGATCGAGAGCACGGCACTCCAGCAGGCCAACCGCGGCCGGCTGCTGCCAGCGAAGGAGCAGGAGGCGGTCGACCGGCACGAGGCCGAGCTGGCACGCATCGACCGCAGCCTCGACGAGACCGGCGCGCAGGTCGACCGGCGTCAGACGCTGGAGGCCGAGCGCAACCGCGTGGTGCTGTCCTATGCCGACCTGCAGCGGCGGCTGCGCGCGCAGCATCCGAAGTACGCGCAGCAGTCGCAGCCGCACATCGCCTCGCTGGCCGATGCGAAGCGGCTGCTGCCGGCCGACAGCGTGTTCGTGAGCTACCTGCTCGATGGCGACCGCGTGATGGCCTTCGTGGTCGATGGCAGCGGGCTGCTGCAGGCCGCCGAGCTCGCACCGCTGCCCGGCCTGGCCGACAGCATCGATGCCTACCGGCGGCTGGTGGGCGATGCGCTCGGCGAGGGGCAGGCGGTATGGCAGCTCGGCCCCGAGCGCTATCGCGTGGCACCGGCCGCGCAGCCGCCGCAGGAGGGCGCGCAACGCGTGAGCGATGCGGCGCCGATCGGGCAATGGCTGTCGAAGCGGCTCATCGCGCCGCTGCAGGCGAGCATCGGCACGCGGCGACGGCTGATCGTCTCGCCCGATGGCGCGCTCGCGATGCTGCCGTTCGAAACGCTGCCCGTCGATGGCGAGCTGCTCGCGCAGCGCCACAGCGTGGGCTATGTGCAGTCGCTCTCGATGATGGAACTGCTGCAGCGCCGCTCGGTCAGCTACGGCCGCCTGCCGCCGCGCAAGGCGATGCTGGCGATCGGCAATCCGGTGTACGAGGGCAATGCACGGACGGCACCGCCTTCGGCCAAACGTGGCGCAAGCGTCGGCGACGATGCGCTGCTGTCGGCCCGGGCCTCGGCCGAGAGCGAGGAAGGCATCGGCGCGGCGGTCGAGGAACTGCGCGAGAACAGCTGGGAGAACCTGCCGGGCACGCAACGCGAACTCGAGAGCATCGCGCGCGTGTTCCAGCATCGCCAGGTCGACCTGATCAGCGGCGCCGACGCGACCGAGCAGAACCTGCAGCGGCTCGACCGCAGCGGCGAGCTCGCGAAGTACCGGCACCTGCTGTTCTCGGTGCATGGCTACCTGAGCCCGAGCGTGCCGGCGCTGAGCGCGCTGGTACTGGGCCAGGTCGACAACCCGCCGTCGGTGGACGGCTATGTCACGGCCGCGGAATGGCCGGGCTACACCTTGCGCAGCGACCTGGTCGTGATGTCGGCCTGCGAGACCGGCATCGGCAAGGTGGTGGCGGGCGACGGCGTGATGGGGCTGCCCTATGCGCTGTACGTGGCGGGCAACGTCAACACGGTGATGACGCTGTGGCCGGTCAGCGACGAGAGCACGGCGCGCTTCATGGAAGCCTTCTTCGCGCGCATCGAGCGCAGGCTGCCGGTGGAACGCGCGCTGGCCGAGACCAAGCGCGCCTTCGCCGAGGGCGAGTACGGGGAACGCCTGCGCAAGCCCGCCTACTGGGCGCCGTTCGTGCTCTACGGCACCTGAGTCGCCGATTGCAGCGGCACGTGGCGCGCCATCGCCTCGGAGGTGGCGCGATCGCGCGGGAACCACATCTCGACGCGCAGCGAGGCCGGCGTCACGTCCTGCGGCAGCGCGAACACGCTCTGCATGACCTCGAAGGACAGCGCGCCGAACTCGGTGTCGAACACGAAGCTGAAGTAAGGCACGCCGACCGCGCGGCCGCGCTCGGGCATGCGGCCCGGGTAGCGGCGCTCGAGCGCGCGTGCGAGCCATTCGACGCGCGCGGCGAGCGCGGGCCGGCTCCAGGTTTCGGCGCGCAGTTGCGTGAGCAGCGCGGCGGCCGTGGCCTCGGGTTCACGGGCACGCGACAGCAGGCCCTGCGGATGGCCGATGGCCGTGATGATGTCCAGGCCCATGCCGCCGCCGCCGGCCGTGCGCCAGAGCCCGGGCATCACGACCGACGACAGCCAGCGCGCGCCGCGGTTCTGCTCCACCGTCTTCCAGTCGGCATCGAAGGCCAGGCCCGGATGCGGCAGGTGTGCCTCGAGCGTGCGGCGCACCGCGTCGCGCACGAGGCTGGCTTCGGCGCCCTGTGTGTCCTCGTCGGGCTGCGGCAGCGCGAAGCCGCATTGCAACAGCGCTGCGTTGCGCACCGACACCGGCACGCCCAGCTCGGCCATCCACGCGAGGATCAGGCCGCGGCTCGGCAGCGCGCGGCCCGACTCGAGAAAACTGACGTGCCGCTGCGAGACGTCGAGGCGCCCCGCCAGTTCGAGCTGGCTGATGCCGTGCTCGAGCCGCGTGCGACGCAGGATCAGCGCGATGCTCACGCGGCCGGCCGCTCGCCCATCGCGGAGATCGTGCCTTGCGCGACGGCGACCAGCTTCTCGCCGCCTTCGGCATCGATCGCGAAGATCTCGCAGGCACAGACGGCCTGGCGCTTGCCGCCGTGCAGCACGCGGGCGCGCGCGAGCAGCGTGTCGCCCTGCGCGGGGCGCAGGTAGTTGATCTTGTACTCGGCGGTGACGACCGCATCGGACAGCGCGCTGCCGCCCGCGAAGGTCAGCGCGTTGTCGGCCAGGTAGCTGAGCACGCCGCCATGGGCGAAGCCGTGCTGCTGCTTGAGCTCGGGCCGCAGCGCGAGGCGCAGTTCGGTGAGCGCGGGGCCGAAGGCCAGGATCTCGGTGCCCAGCAGCACGCTGAAGGGCTGGGCCTGCAGCACCGAGCGTGCGTAGGCCAGTTGCTTGGGCTCGCTCATGGCGCGGGCTTCTTCGGCGCCATCTGCGCGGGGTCGTAGAAGAACTGCTCCGACGCAATGCGCTCGCCCGACCAGCGCTGCCAGGCGACCTCCTCGATGCGGCTGCTGCTGCCGTCGAGCCAGTCGAACTCGAAGATCCAGCGGATCGCGACATGGTCGCCCTGCACGAAGGCCGGTCGCACGCACTGCGAACGGACTGCGGAGGCGCGGGCCAGCGTGGCGCGCTCGCGCGCGATGTTGGCGGCCAGGCCCACGCGCGGGGGCGACTGGTTCTCCTGCATGGACGAGTCCTCGGTGTAGAACTCGGCGAGGGCTTCGGCGTGGAAGTTGGACTCCACGCGCGCGATGAATTTCTCGAGGGTCTCTGCTGTGGGCATGGGAAAGGCTTTCGAATCCGGGAGGGGCGCCGGGGCCGCAAGGGGCCGGCCGACGTCGGCCATCATGCGACGCGGCACGAAGGCTGTCGATGACCTGCCAAGTAGTCAGGCCTGGGACGCAGGCAAGCCCTCGCGCGCGGCGCGGCGCAGGTGATGCGTGGTCAGTTGGCGAAGCTGCGCGGCCTGTGTTTCGTCGAGGCCGTGCGCGGCCTGGTGCAGGAAGCGCTTCATGGCCTTGTGCAGGCCCGAGGCCGACCAGGCACCGGGCTGCAGCGGATGCGCGACGAAGCGCGCGAGCACGGCGATGCCGTGGTTGGCATGCGCATCGACGCGCGGCTCGAAGCCGTGGCGCGCGAGTTCTTCCTCGAGCTCGCGCACGTGCTCGGCCGCGAGCGGCACCTGGCGGGTCGCGCCACGCGCGCCCTTCACCTGGAGTTGCCAGGGGTGGGCCGTGCGCGCTGCTTCGTCCACTGACGGCGGCACGAGGTCGCCGCAGCGCAGCGCCACCACCTCGCCGAGCCGCAGGCCGGTGGCGCGGATCCATTGCAGCGCGCGACGCAGCCGGCGCGCGGCTTCGTCGTCGGCACGCAACTCGAACTGCAGATCGAGGTGCGCCCATGGCGCAGATGCCGCGGGAACCGTCGTCGCGGCGGGCACCGGCAACTCATGGGGTGCAAAAGGATTGCACACAAGGTAGTTGCGTCGCACCAGATGGCCGAACAGCCCGCGCAGGATGACCAGCGACTGGCGCCGTGCCGCGGGCGACAGCGCGCCCTCGAAGGGCCGCCACTGCGGCGACCAGCGCTGGTGATGGCGCGGGCCGCACCACGCGGCGGGCGGCGCGCACAAAAAGTCGCCATAGGCCGCGGCATCGTCGGGCGTGAGCGAGGACAGCGGCTTGCCGCGTTCGAGCACGGCCCACAGCAGCAGCCGTTCGGCTTCCTTGCGGTAGGCGCGCTGCGTGGCGCTGAGCGCCGGCGGTGTTGCGGACGCGCGCGCATCGCGCGGTACGCCGCGACCGGCCAGCCATTCGGTGATGGCTTCGGGATCGGTGCGCGCGCCGCTGCCCGATGCCGGCGAACGGAACAGGCCCAGGCTGCCGTCGAGCGCGGGCGGTAGCACCAGCTTCTCGAGCGGCCGCAGCTCGGTGGCGGGCGCCACCACGGCATGCAGCACCTCGGGCGCGAGCTGCGAACGTCGGCGCAATGCATGGTGGCCGATGCGCAGGCCCAGCGCCTGTTCGTTGACCTGCAGCCACTCGATGACGCGCGCCGCCTTGTGGGCGCCGATGCCCGGCACCCGGGTCCACCAGCGCGCGCCGCTCTGGTTCACGCGCGCGACCAG
>NZ_JBZAYE010000299.1:0-8601 GCF_058244205.1 Variovorax sp. 20P10.2.4 | reverse complement strand
CGCGCGCCGCTGTCGCGCAGCGACCAGGCCAAACCCCGCGTGTCGGTGAAGCGGTGCAGGGGCTGCGCGGCGACGAAGCGGTGCAGGGCCTCGGGCATCGCGGGCAGGTCTTCGGCGATCGTTGTCATGCGGTGGGCCGTCGCGTGCATCAGGCCAGCAGGCCTTCCTCGCGCAGCGTCTTCTTGGCTTCTTCGGTGAAGTCCGCCTCGGGCGCGTTGCCGCCGATCACGAACATCAGGAAGTGCGTCTTGCCCGGCTCTTCGTGCGTGATGTTCTCGAAGCGGCGGTTGACGCCGGCCGGGAACGAGAAGATGTCCCACGGCCCGACGTCGAAGTACTCCTCGCGGCCGTCGAGCTCCCACGAACAGCGCCAGCGGCCCGTGAGCGGCATGAAGGTCTCGTTGGTGTCGTGGTTGTGCATCATCGGGCCCTTGCCGGGCTTCGCCTCGCAGAAGCCGAGGTTGAAGCCCTCGCTGATGCGGATGGCGGCGTTCTCGGCCGCCTGCGCGCCGACCGGCGAGACCACCTCGTCGCCGCCCTTGCCGCGCGGTGGCTGGAAGCCCACCGCGTTGTAGAGCTTGCGTTCGGCGCTCGGATGGCGGCTGTCGGGCAGCCCGCCGTCGAAGCCCTTGAGGTCCTTGAAATAGGCGACGCGCTGGCGCATCTCTTCGCGGGTGACTCGGATCTGGGGAATGGCCATGGCGATCTTTCTGGCGGAGTGAATAATGGCCGCCAGTATTCGGGGCCGCGGCCGCGCGGTCCATCGAAGCCGCCGATGCCCGGCATCGCGTTCGTGATGATCCATGCGGGTTTACCCGCCCGCGCCCCGCTATCGCCCCCGATGAAGCTGCAAGACCTCGACCTGAACCTGCTGCGTGCCTTCGATGCGCTGATGCGCGAGCGGCACGTCACGCGCGCGGGCGAGCGGCTCGAGATGAGCCAGTCGTCGATGAGCGTGTCGCTCGCCAAGCTGCGCGACCTGCTGGGCGACGAACTGCTGATGCGCGCCGGCACCGGCTGGATGCCGACCGAGCTCGCGCTCGTGCTGTGGCCGCGCGTGCAGGAGGCGATCGCCGCGCTCGAGCGCCTGACCGAGCCCGTTCGCTTCGACCCCGCGACCTCGACGCAGGTGTTCCGGCTCATCGTCATCGACTACATCGACCTGCTGATGATGCCCTCGGTGATGCGCCGCATCCGCCAGGAGGCGCCGGGCGTGCGGGTGCACATGCTGCAGACCAACCCGCACCACTTCGGCGAGATGATGGCGGCCGGCGAGCTCGACCTGGCGCTGACCTACTTCCCGAACGCGCCGACCTACGTCAAGGGCCGCAAGCTGTTCTCCGACCGCTTCCTGGGTCTGGCCGCGCGCTCGCACCCGGTGCATGGCGCGGCGCTCGACGTGCCTTCGTTCTGCGCGCTGCCGCACGTGACGATCGAGCCCGACGCCTCGCAGATCTACAACGTGCAGATCGATGCCGCGCTCGAGCCGCACGGCCTGCGTCGGCGCGTGCAGATGATCAAGCCCAGCTTCCTCGCGCTGCCCTTCGTGCTCGAGACCTCCGACATGGTGGCCAGCGTGCCGGCGCGGCTCGCGCGCCGCATGTCGCGCATGGCCGAGGTGGAGGCCTTCGACCTGCCGCTGGACCTGCCGCTGTTCGACGTGCGCATGGTCTGGCATCCGCGCACCGACCATTCGCCGGCGCACGAGTGGCTGCGCGAGCTGATGCTGGCTTGCGCGCGCGACGCCTGAGCCGCGCTTGTGTCAGGCGCGCACGAGCGCCGATGGCAGGTTGAGCACGGCGAAGCCCAGCAGGCCCCAGCAGCCGAGCAGCAGCTGCGTGAGCAACAGGCCTTCCTGCCGGATCCAGGCCCCGAACCACAGCCCCGCGACGCACATCGCCGCCCAGCACAGCACGAAGGCGCCGAGCCCGAGGTTGAGGCAGGCGAGGGCGGAAGCCGACGCGAAACGCAGCGGCTCGCAGGCGATCAGCAACGTGCCCGCCAGCAATGCCAGCGCGCTCGCCGCCTGCAGCGCGATCACGCCGAGCAGCGCGAGCCGGTGCACGGCCGGCGATGCGATCGCGCGCCGCCGCAGCGGCAGCGTGTCGAACGGCGGCTCGCGCAGCAGCACCATGCCCATCGTGAGGCCGATGGCGCCGGCCGAGGCCTGGAAGGCCTGCAGGTTGTTGAGGACCGCGACGCTCATCCACGCCGCCAGGCCGGCCGCGACCGCGAACTGGAACATCCACACCGAGATTTCTGGATCCACATGCACTCCTTGAAAGGGATGGCGAGAATGTAGAAGCCGCACCGTCGCGAAGGCGGCGCGCCCGCGCCAACACGATGTTGCTGGCCGCGCAACAGCCCACCCAGGTCACTCCATGCGTCCCCCTCTGGAAGAACTCGAAGCCTTCCTGCTCGTTGCCGAAACGGGAAGCTTCACCAAGGCCGCGCAGCGGCTCGGACTGTCGAAATCGGTGCTGAGCCGCCGCGTCGGCGCGCTCGAGCGGCGGCTCGACGTGCAGCTGGTGCATCGCACCACGCATGCCGTGACGCTCACCGAACTGGGCACGGGCTTCCAGGAGCGCACGCGCAAGGCGCTCGAGGACCTCGACGATGCGGTCGATGCGAGTTCGCGCGGCGCGGCCGCCGTGCGCGGGCTGGTGCGCATCACCGCGCCCACCAACCTCGGCGTGCTGCACGTGCTGCCGGCCATCGCCGAGCTGATGGCGCTGCACGAGGGGCTGGAGATCGACATCGAGCTCAACGACCGCTATGCCGACATCGTGGGCGGTGGCTTCGACCTGGCGCTGCGCATCGGCGAGCTCAGGGACTCGACCCTGGTCTCGCGCCGGCTCGGCACCATCCACCGCGCGGTGGTGTGCAGCCCCGACTACCTCGCGCGGCGCGGACGGCCGTCGACGCCTGCCGACCTCGAGGCGCACGAGTGCCTGGCCTACGCCAACATGGGCGCGGCCGATCAATGGCGCTTCCTGGTCGACGGCGAATGGAAGGCCGTGCGCGCGGGTGGCCGGCTGCGCACCAACGATGGCGGCGCGTTGCGTGCGGCGGCGCTCGCGGGCCGCGGCCTGGTCGGGCTGCCGGCCTTCATCACCGAAAGCGACGTGCGGGCGGGCCGGCTCGTGCGCGTGCTCGAGGAATTCCGCATGCCCGAGGCCGGGCTGTTCGCGTTGTTCCATTCGAGCGCGCGGCTGCCGGGCCGCGCCCGCGCGGTCGTCGAGCACCTCGGGGCCCATTTCCAGCGCATGGGTTTCTGATCGCCGTTGTGCCGCGCGCAACACGGTTGTGCGCCGTGCCGGGCTACCCGCGCCGCGGACCTGTCGCTAACTTCGCGGCCTTCACTCCACTCACGAAGGCTGCCGCGATGCCCGCGAAGATCCTGGTTTTCTACTACTCCTCCTATGGCCACATTGAGGCGATGGCCGACGCCGTGGCCGAGGGCGCGCGCGCGGTCGGCGCCGAGGTGCACGTCAAGCGCGTTCCCGAACTCGTGCCGGACGAGGTCGCGCAGGCGGCGGGCTACCAGCGCGACCCCGCCGTGCCGATCGCGACGGTGGACGAGCTGCCCGGCTACGACGCCATCCTGTTCGGCACGCCCACGCGCTACGGCGCGATGGCCGCGCAGATGAAGAACTTCATCGACCAGACCGGCGGCCTGTGGTCCGAGAACCGGCTGGTGGGCAAGGCCGCCGGCGTGTTCGTCTCGACCGGTTCGCAGCATGGCGGCCAGGAGTCGACGATCCTCGGCTTCCACACTGTGTTGTTGCACCTGGGCATGGTGGTCATCGGGCTGCCCTACAGCTTCGCGGGACTGAACCGCATGGACGAGGTCGCGGGCGGTTCGCCCTATGGCGCGTCGACGCTCTCGGGCGGCGACGACGCGCGACGGCCATCGGCGCTGGAACTCGACGGCGCGCGCTTCCAGGGGCGGCACGTGGCCACCGTCGCCGGCAAGCTCGCGGCCTGAGCGGCGCCGCGATGGTCGATGAAACGCAAGCGTTGCCGCTGCATGGCGAGCTCGACGGGCTGCGGCTCTACGTCTCGCATGCCTGTCCCTTCGCGCACCGCGTGCTGATCGGGCTCGCGCTGACGGAGGCGGTCCATCGGCTGCCGGTCCGCGTGGTCGAGCCAGTGATGGGGCCGCAAGGCTGGGTGCTCGATCCGCCGGACGCGCGCACCGGTGCCACCACGCTGCACGAGGTCTGCAGCCGCGCGCAGCCCGGCTTCGAAGGGCGCGCCACCGTGCCGATGCTCTACGACGCACGGGCGGATCGCATCCTCAGCCGCGATTCGATGCGGATCCTGCGCTGGATCGACCGGCGCTTCGGCCGCGGCGCGGACACGAGCCTGTTCGCGCCAACGCTGGAGCCCGAGCTCGGCGCGCTGAGCCGCTTCATCGCCGAGGCGATCAACCATGGCGTTTACGACGCCGGCTTCGCGACCACCCAGCACGCGCACGACCGCGCCGTCGAGCGATTGTTCTCGGCGCTCGCGCTGCTGGAGAAGCGGCTGCCGCCGCGCCCGTCGTGGCTGTTCGGCGACCGGCTCACGGTGGCGGACATCCAGCTCTTCACCACGCTGGTCCGTTTCGACCGGGTCTACCACACCCTCTTCAAGTGCAACTGGCGCCATGCCTTCGAGCACCCGAGGCTGTGGGCGCTCGCGCAACGCCTGCATGGCCTGCCCGGCGTGGCGGACACCGTGCGGCTGGACGACATCGCGCAGCACTACTACCGCAGCCTGCCGACGCTCAATCCGTCGGGGATCGTGCCGCGCGGGCCGGAGCTGCCGTGGCCCGCGCGATCCGGCATCGCGCCTCAGCCGACGGTGCCCGGGCGCTGCGCGCTGGACACCGGCGGGGCCACGGCATCGCCCACCCGCTTCAGCAGGTCGTCCACTTCCCAGTGATCGTCCGCATGCTGGCCGTACTTGCAGGCCACCACGCTGCCCTGTGCGTCGATCAGGAAGTCCGCCGGCAGGCCCAGGATGCCGTTCTCGGCCTTGCGATAGAAGCGGCCGGTGGACAGCACCCAGCGCAGGCCGCTCCAGAACACCCCGGGATGCAGCACCGCGCGCCACGAGGTCTCGACGCCATAGGCGCGGTAGTACCGCTTCGCCGGATCCGCGATGCAGTCGAAGGGAAGCTGGGCTTGGTACTCGAGCATCTCCTCGGGCGACGAATGGAAGAACACGATCTGCCGCACGCCGGCCGCGGCGATCTCCGGCTGGCGCAGGCTCATCGTGCGCAGGTGGAAGTTGCACACCGGGCAGCCGGCGAAGCGGCGGAACTGCAGGTGCAGGTAGGGCGCGCCGTCGCTCGGTATGCGGACGGACTGGCCGAGGATCGTCCGGGCGACGAGTGCCGGCGCGATGGAACCCGGGGTGAGCTTCATGTGATTCCTTGCTGAAAGGCGGTGGAAGATTCAAATACGTACGATGTACGTAAACTACTATAATCGTCCCATCCGAAGAAAGTCAATGGAGCAGCGATGGGCCGACCCGCCAGATTCACGCATGCGCAACTGCAGGCTGCCGCCCTGCGCCTGCTTGACAGGGAGGGCCTCGCCGGCCTCTCGATGCGCTCGCTCGCGGCCGAGCTGGGCACGGGTGCGATGACGCTCTACAACTACGTGCCGCAGCGCGAGGCGATCGATCTGCTGGTGATCGAGGCGGTGCTCGCCGAGGTGGCCTGGGATCGCGGGCCGTACGCCGCATGGAGCGACGAGGTGCGCGCCATCGCCACCGCGCTGTGGCGCGCGGTGCGTGCGCATCCCCACGCCATTCCGCTGATCCTGACCCGCCGCAGCCGCGCCCCCGCGACCTTCGAGGTGGCCGAGGCGCTGCTGGCCGCGCTGGCGCGCAGCGGCCGTTCGGGCACGCGGTTGCTGGTGGCCTTCCGGGCCATCTCCGCGCTGGTCACGGGCATGGCGCAAGCCGAGCTGGCGGGCCCGCTGTCGCTGCAGGCGGCGGAATCAGCCGAGGACACCATTGCGCGCTTCCGCGCGCTGCCGGCCGATCGCTTTCCGCAACTGATCGGCGTGGCTTCCGCGGCGATGCGGAGCACGGCGGAAGATGAATTTCAGGCGAGTCTTCGGTTGTTGCTGGCGGGGTTGGAGGCGGGTTGATCGCGCGGGCACCGCATCAAGCGCGCACGAGTCGCGCGCGGCACTTGTCGACCGTCGTTTTCATCTGCCGCACCGTCGCTCGGCGGATCGGACAGTCGGTCGCGCGCTGCGCGAAGGTCGCGGCCTGCGCCAGCATCCGGTCGAGGGTTGCCTCGGCCGCAGCCGCCGGCACGCCGCCTTCCGAAGCCAGGCGCACCAGGTGGCTCCGTTCCACGGCACGGGCCTCGCCGCAGATGTCCATGTGGTGCTGCCCCATCGGACCTTCGCTGAAGCTCAGGTCGAAGGCGGGCGCCAGCCGCCAGCGGCGATCGCGTTCGAGGCGCCACGCGAAGTTCTTCGGGTGGTCGTCGCGATTGTGGAACAGCACGTTGAAGAGGGCTCGCGCATAGGCCTTCTCGACCTCGCGCTCGTCGCGGGTCAGGAAGCGCGTGGCGCGCAGCAAGGCGGTGTAGTCCGTGCTGCCCGGGATACGGAAGTCCACGTGCAGCAGGCTCGCGAGGCTTTGCACCGGCGCGCGCAATCCCTGTTCGCGATCGAAGCGTGCCACACCGAAGGCCGCCAGCGCGGGCGACAGATCGAACCATGCACTGGCCGGCATCTCCAGCCCGCAGTCGCGCGCGAGCTGCGCATACATCTGCTCGATGGCGCAGACCTCCTTGTGCTCGCCCTGGGCAGGAAACTTCACCAGCCAGGGCTCGCCTGGGGCGTCGCTGCGCGTGCTCACGTGCCCCGACGCCGCGTCGTACTGCACGAGGGCCTTGGGTCGCGCGCCTTGCGGGGAACCCCCGGTCAGCGCCAGTTCGCGCAGGGCGGCACCCGCTTCCCCGGCCAGGGCGCGTTCGCTTTCCTTCGCCAATGCCAGCAGGTTCCAGTCCGGCTCTTCGGCATCGGGTGGCGTGGCCGGCACGAAGCGCAGGGCGCCCATGGCGCGGTCGCCGACGAAGGCCAGGCGATCCAGCGGTCCGGGATGGCGCAGCCCCTGCTGGCGGAACAGCCGGTCCATCAGCAGCAGCCCCCAGCCGTCGGGCAGGCTGTCGGCGATCAGGCCGGGCAGGCGGTGCAGATGCTGCGGGAAACCGCCATGGGCCGTGGCGCGCAACGGAAGGTGCAGCGGCGACAGTTCCAGCCCTTGTCCCAGCGCTTCGGGCGCGTACTCGAACAGCAGCGTGCGGCCGTCGTCGGCCAGCCGGCCTAGCGGCCAGTCCTCGCCCCAGCCGCAGTAGCGAACGGCCAGCTGTTTCATGAACGGCCCCCTCGTCGGCGTGTGGCCCGCTGTCGTTGGCTCACGGCTTCCGCCTGCTCCATCTGGGCGATGGATTGGCGCTTGAGCACGAACAGGTCTTCCAGCTCATTCACCAAGCCAAGCGCCTGTACCGTGCGGACCAGGGTTTCCAGCGAGGTCTGGCCGCTGCTTTCCAGCTTGCGCACCGCGCCCAGGGAGAGGCCGGCCATCTGGGCCAGCTCGCGCTGAGGCACCTGCTGGGCCAGCCGCTGCGCGCGCACGCGCTGGCCCAGGGCCTGCAGGACTTCGGTAGCGGGTGCCAGAGCAAATGCCATTCTTATGGTCTTTATGTCGTGTTTTCAAAGATAAAAGCCATTTTAGTGGTTCTTGCAATTCAAATGGGTGTCCTTGTCGACGGGCTGGCCGGGCATGCGGCTTTTGCCTACGCGAATGCCGGGCGCTCGCCTTAGGCGACCGCGGCCCGCGTGGGAGAGGCTGGCGTTCAACACATCAGCAAAGCGGAGATTTCAATGACGATCCAGCCGAACACCCCCCGGTCCCTGTCCGAACCGAGCGCAGAAGAGTTGACGCCGCTGGAGATTTCGCGGGCCGTCCTCGAAGGCGAGGAAAACCCCAACACCGCACGCGCCATCACCCCGCTGGAGCGCGCCGCCTCCGGCACGCCCGCGCACCCCGAGCGCCAACGGTCGGCCCTCAGCCGTGCGTTGCACAGCCCCGCCGTCGCATGGGGCGGCGCCGCGCTCACGGGCCTGGGCCTGATCGCGGCGCTGGTCTACGCGCGCCGCTCGCCGCCTTCGCGTTGGCAGGCACTCCAGGCGCTGCCTTCGAAGGTGCTGCCGTTCAAGGCGCGGGCCATGAAGGCCCTGCCGTCGAAGTCGGAGTCCTTGAAGGCGCTGCGTTCGTTCAAGATCTGAGAGCGAACAGGCGCGGGTCGCGTTCGATCGCGCGAGGCCACCACCCGATGTGGGTTTCGCGTCGGCGCGCTTGAAAGCGCTCAGTGCCTGCGCGGCCCCGCGTCGGCCGCTGGCGCATGCCGCAGCCGGTAGTCGCGCGGCGCCATGCCATGCTGGCGCCGGAACGCCGCGCTGAAGCGCCCGTGGCATTCCCACCCAGCCTCGGCCGCCACCGCCTGCACGCCGAGTTGCGTGTCGCGCAGCAGCCGCGCCGCGAGCGCGAGCCGTTCGTCGACCAGCAAGCCATGCACTGACAGCC
>NZ_JBZAYE010000298.1:0-8610 GCF_058244205.1 Variovorax sp. 20P10.2.4 | reverse complement strand
CGCTGGCATCCACGGCATCGACCCGTGCGTCGGGCCGCGCATGCTGCAGCGCCAGCGCGATCGCGCCGCTGCCGGTGCCCAGGTCGAGCACGCGCGGCGCGGTCTGGCCTTCGAGGCATTCCAGCGCCCAATCGACCAGCGTCTCGGTGTCGGGCCGCGGCACCAGCACGCGCGGGTCGACGCGCAGCTCGAGGCCGTGGAATTCCTTCTCGCCCAGCAGGTAGGCCACCGGTTCGCCCGCGAGGCGGCGCAGCAGCCGCGCCGACAGTGCGGTCCACAGCGGCTCGGGCAGCGCGTCGGTGTCGTGCGCGAGCAGCCAGGCGCGGTCGTGCGGCGGCCGGCCCAGCGCGTGCAGCAGCAGCAGCTGGGCATCGAGCCGGTCGACGCCCAGCCGCGCGGCCGCGGCCAGCGCCTGGGTCACGGTCGAGGGCGCGAGCGGTTCTGCGCTCATGACGGCAGGCTCGATTCGAGTTCTGCCAGTTGCTCGGCCGCGCGCGCCGCGCGCAGCGCCTCGAGCACGTCGCCGAGGTCGCCTTCCATGATCGCGAGCAGCTTGTAGAGCGTGAGGTTGATCCGGTGGTCGGTGAGCCGGCCCTGGGGGAAGTTGTAGGTGCGGATGCGGTCGGAGCGGTCGCCGCTGCCGATCAGGCCCTTGCGCAGCGCGGCGTCCTTGGCGGCGCGCTCGCTGCGCTCCTTCTCCTGGATCCGCGCCGACAGCACCTGCAGCGCCTTCGCCTTGTTGCGGTGCTGGCTGCGGTCGTCCTGGCACTCGGCCACGATGCCGGTCGGGATGTGCGTGATGCGCACCGCCGAATCGGTCTTGTTGATGTGCTGGCCGCCGGCGCCGCTGGCGCGGTAGGTGTCGATGCGCAGGTCGGCCGGGTTGATCTGCACCGCCTGCGCTTCGTCGGGCTCGGCCAGCACCGCCACCGTGCAGGCGCTGGTGTGGATGCGGCCCTGCGTCTCGGTGGCCGGCACGCGCTGCACGCGGTGGCCGCCCGATTCGAAGCGCAGGTTGCCGAACACCTCGTCGCCCGAGATGCGCACCACCACTTCCTTGTAGCCGCCGAGCTCGCTCTCGTTCTCGCTCACGATCTCGCAGCGCCAGCCGGCGCGCTCGCAGTAGCGCGTGTACATGCGCAGCAGGTCGCCCGCGAACAGCGCCGATTCGTCGCCGCCGGTGCCGGCGCGGATTTCAAGGAAGGCGTTGCGCGCGTCGTCGAGGTCCTTGGGCAGCAGCAGGCGCTGCAGCTCGTCTTCCAGCTGCGCGAGCTCCGCTTCGGCCTCGGCGATTTCCTGTGTGGCCATCTCGGCCATGTCGGGGTCATCGAGCATTTCCTTGGCGCCCGCGATGTCGGCCTCGCGCTGCACGTAGCGCGCATAGCGGCCGGCCACCTGCGTCACCTCGGCATGCTCGCGCGAGATGGTGCGGTACTGCGCCATGTCGCCCATGATGTCCTCGCGCGAGAGCAGGAAGTCGAGTTCGCCGAGGCGGGCGGCATAGCGTTCGAGTTGGTGGCGGAGAAAGGGCTTCACGACGGAGGGATTCGAAAAAGAGGGGAAGTGCCGCGGCATGGCGGCAAGGCGCATGGAGAGCGCGGCACGCCGTGCCGGGCTCGCGGACGAGCGCCGCTAACGCTCTTTGCGCAGGAACAGGCGCGAGATGGTCTGCGCCGTCTGCTCGCGCGAGGCGGCATCGCCCGCGTGCAGCTCGGCCAGCGCGCCGTGCAGCATCTTCTGCGTGAGCCCGCGCGACAGGGCTTCGAGCACGGCGTCGACCGATTCGCCCTTGGCGAGCAGCTTGCGCGCGCGCGCCAGTTCGGCGGCGCGCCATTCGTCGGTCTGGGCGTTGAGCTGCTGGATCAGCGGCACCGTGCCGCGCTGGCCCAGCCAGTGCATGAAGCTCTGCACGCCGGCGTCGATGATGACCTCGGCCTGCGCCACCGCGGCCTGGCGGTTGGCCTGGCCTTGCTGCACGACCTGGGCGAGGTCGTCCACGGTGTAGAGGTAGATGTCCTCGAGCGCCTTCACCTCGGGCTCGATGTCGCGCGGCACGGCCAGGTCGACCATGAACATCGGGCGGTGCTTGCGCGACTTGAGCGCGCGTTCCACGGCGCCCAGGCCGATGATCGGCAGCGTGCTCGCGGTGCAGCTCACGACGATGTCGAACTCGGCCAGCCGTGCCGGCAGGTCGGCCAGCCGCATCGCCTCGCCGCCGAAGCGCGAGGCCAGCTTCTCGCCGCGTTCGAGCGTGCGGTTGGCGATGGCGATGGACTTCGGCTCCTTGGCCGCGAAGTGCGTGGCCGCGAGGTCGATCATCTCGCCGGCGCCGACGAACAGCACGCGCGTCTGGCGCAGGTCCTCGAACAGCTGGCCGGCCAGGCGCACGGCGGCGGCCGCCATGCTGATCGAGTGCGCGCCGATCTCGGTGGCGGTGCGCACTTCCTTGGCGACCGCGAACGAGCGCTGGAAGAGTTGGTTGAGCGTGCTGCCCAGCGCGCCGGCGGTTTCGGCGGCGCGCACCGCGTCCTTCATCTGGCCGAGGATCTGGGCTTCGCCGAGCACCATCGAATCGAGGCCGCTGGCCACGCGGAAGGCATGGCGCGCGACATCGCCGTCGTGCAGGGTGTAGGCATGCGAGCGCAGCAGCGCGGGGGCCACGCCGCCGCTCTGGGCCAGCCAGCCGACCGTGTGGTCGATCGCGGCATGGTCGGCGGCGCAGTAGATCTCGGTGCGGTTGCAGGTCGAGATGATGGCGGCCTCGACCTGCGGGTGGCGGCCACTCGAGAACGAGCTGCGCAGGCTCTGCAGGGTGGGAGCGATCTGGTCGAGCGCAAACGCGAAACGACCGCGCAGATCGAGCGGCGCGGTCGTGTGGTTCAAGCCAAGAGCCCAGACAGACATGGCGAGATTATAAAATTTGCGGAGCCCGTCCCGGCACCGTGCTGTCTATGACCTCCATAGCGGCTGGCGGATGACGCTTCCGCCCCTTCCCGAATGTCCGCGCTCGCCCTGCTCAACCACCTCTTCAACTTCGCGCTGCCGGCCGTCTTCGTGGCCGGGGTGCTCGCGCTGTGCGGCCGTTTCCTGATGCCGCGAAAGCCTGGAACTCCCGCCATCTGGGCGCAATTCGCTATCAATACGATAGCTGGCGTGCTGGTGCTGCTGGCCGGGCTGGTGTTCACGGGCCACGACGGCCGCATCGTGAGCTATGCCGCGCTGGTGGTGGTCTGCGGCACCGTGCAGTGGCTGCTGCAGCGCGGCTGGCGGCGCTGAGCGGCGGCTTTCAGGCCCGCACCATGTAGTGCGCCGGCGCGGGATAGCTCGCCAGGCGCGCCTGCTGCGCCGCGTCGGCCAGCGCATGCACCGCGTAGCCGTGGCGTTCCCAGAAGCCCAGCGAGGACTGCACCGACACCAGCGCGGAGCGCCGCCAGCCCGCCGTGTCGGCGAAGGCCAGCGCATGCCGCACCAGCGCCGGTCCCAGGCCATGGCCCGAGGCCGCGGGATCGACCGCGAGATCGTGCAGGTAGAGCGCGTCGGCCTGTGTCTCGGGCAGCACCTCGAAATCGCCGTACAGGGCCGTGAGCTTGCCCACGCGCGAGGGATAGGCCGCGAGGTAGGCCGCTACCCGCCCCGCGTGCTCGACCACCCAGCCGGTGCGCGGCGCCGCGGCGAGCCGGCTCACGATCAGCGTCCCGTCCTCGACGAAGCCCGCCCCGTAGCAGGCGAGCTGGATCGCCAGCACGGCCTGCAGGTCCTCGGGCCGCATCGCGCGCACGACGGTCATGCCAGCAGCAGCTTGTCGTCGTCGAGTTTCTCGCCGCGCGTCTGTTCGAACATGCGCAGCAGGTCGGGCACGTCCAGGCCCGAGCGCTCGGGGCCGGCCACGTCGAGGATCACCTGGCCCTCGTGCAGCATCACCGTGCGCGAGCCGTAGTCCAGCGCCTGGCGCATGCTGTGCGTGACCATCATCGCGGTGAGCTTGCTCTCCTCGACGATGCGCGCCGTGAGCTCGAGCACGAAGGCCGCGGTCTTCGGGTCGAGCGCGGCCGTGTGCTCGTCGAGCAGCAGGATGCGCGAGGGCTTGAGCGAGGCCATCAGCAGGCTCACGGCCTGCCGCTGGCCGCCCGACAGCAGGCCGATGCGGTCGGCCAACCGGTTCTCCAGCCCGAGCTTGAGGATCGACAGCTTCTCGCGGAACAGCTCGCGCAGCCCGCGGTTGAGCGACAGGCCCAGGCCGCGCCGCTCGCCGCGCTTCCAGGCCAGCGCCATGTTCTCCTCGATGGTCAGCGCCTCGCAGGTGCCGGCCATCGGGTCCTGGAACACGCGCGCCACCATGCCCGAACGCTGCCAGGCGTTGAGCCGCGTCACGTCCTTGCCGTCGATCTCGATGCGGCCCTTGTCGACGATCAGGTCGCCGCTGACCGCATTGAGGAAGGTCGACTTGCCGGCGCCGTTCGAGCCGATCACGGTGACGAACTGGCCGGTGGGAATCTCCAGGCTGAGCCCGCGCAGCACGCGGTTCTCGATCGGCGTGCCCGGGTTGAAGGTCATCTCGAGTTGTTCGGCGCGCAGCATCAGTTCTTCCCCTTGAAAAGCCCGCCGAGCTTGCGCTTGTAGGCAGGCACCAGCAGCGCGAAGGCCACCAGCACGGCGGTCACCAGGTTCAGGTCCTGCGCCTGCAGGCCCATGAAGTCGGTGTTCAGCGCCATCGCGATGAAGAAGCGGTAGAGCAGCGCCCCCAGGATGCAGGCCAGCGTGGTGATCACCATGCTGCGCGCGGGCATCAGCGTCTCGCCGATGATCACCGCCGCCAGGCCGATCACGATCGTGCCCACGCCCATCGAGATGTCGGCCGTGCCCTGGCTCTGCGCGAACAGCGCGCCGGCCAGCGCCACCAGCGCGTTCGACAGCGCCAGGCCCGCCATGGTGTGGAAGTCGGTCGAGATGCCCTGGGCGCGCGCCATGCGCGCATTGCCGCCGGTGGCGCGCATCGCCAGGCCGGCCTCGGAGGCGAAGAACAGGTCGACCACGATCTTCGCGGCGATCACGATCAGCAGCAGCAACAGCGGCTTGGCCCACTGCTCGGGCATGCCGCCGAAGCTGGCCATGCTGAACACGGTGGGTTCGGTGATCAGCGCCACGTTGGGCTTGCCCATCACGCGCAGGTTGATCGAGTAGAGCGCGATCATCACCAGGATGCTCGCGAGCAGCTGCATGATCTTGAGCTTCACGTTGAGCCAGGCCGTGACCCAGCCCGAGACGGCGCCCGCGACGCAGGCCACCGCAGTGGCGGCCACGGGGTTCCAGCCGGCCACGATCAGCGTGGCCGCCACGGCGGCGCCGAGCGGGAAGCTGCCGTCCACCGTGAGGTCGGGAAAGTTGATGATGCGGAAGGACATGAAGACGCCCAGCGCGACCAGCCCGAATATCAGGCCGATCTCGATGGCGCCCAGCGAGGCGATGAGGGACATGAGGAAGAAGCTCCCGGCGAAAACGAAAAGACGGGCCGCCCGCAGGACGACCCGTCGCTGGCGATGAGGCCGGGACTTACTTGGTGCTCACGACCTTGGCGGTCTTCAGCAGCTCGTCCGACAGGGTCACGCCCTGCAGCTTGGCCGCGCCCGGGTTCACCACCAGCTCGAAGTTGGTGCTGGTCTGCGAGGCGATCGTGCCGGGCTTCTCGCCCTTGAGGATGCGCACCACGATCTTGCCGGTCTGGCGGCCGATGTCGGTGTAGTTCAGGCCCAGCGCCGCGACCGCGCCGCGCTCGACGGTGGCGGTGTCGGCCGCCACCACCGGCAGCTTGGCCTGCTGCGCCACCTTCACGATGCCCTCGAAGGCCGACACCACGTTGTTGTCGGTCGGCGTGTAGATCGCGTCGGCCTTGCCGACCAGGCTCTGGGCGGCGGTCGGCACGTCGACGGTGCGCGCGGCGGCGGCTTCCACCACCGTCATGCCGGCGGCCGCGGCGGCCTTCTTGAGGTCGGCCACGATCGCCACCGAGTTGGCTTCGCCGGGGCTGTAGATCACGCCGATGCGCTTGGCGGTGGGCACCACCTGCTTGATGAGGGCGATGTGCTTGTCCAGCGGCGACAGGTCCGACACGCCGGTCACGTTGGTGCCGGTGGCGTCCCAGCTCTTCACCAGCTTGGCGGCCACCGGGTCGGTCACGGCCGAGTAGACGACCGGGATGGTCTTGGTGGCGGCCAGCGTGGCCTGGGCCGAGGGGGTGGCGATCGCGACGATCACGTCGGGCTGGTCGCCCACGTACTTGCGTGCGATCTGGGCCGCGGTGCCCACGTTGCCCTGTGCGCTCTGGTAGGTGAACTTGAGGTTCTTGCCCTCTTCGTAGCCGGCCGCCTTCAGCTCGGCCTTGACGCCGTCGCGCACGGCGTCGAGCGCCGGGTGCTCGACGATGGCGGTCACGGCCACCGACTTGTCGGCCGCGAAGGCGGGCGCGGCGGCGAGCATGCCGAGGGCCAGGGCGGCGGCGACAGGGGTGCGAAGCAGGGCGAATTTCACGTGAGGATCTCCGGATCAGAGGAAGGGAACGGGTCCGACGCCACGGCGGGGCCGGGCAGGGAAGCGATGCACGGAAATGCGGCATGCACTTCCGGAAGCCTGGAGTCTAGAGCGTGGTCTGCACAATTAAGGTGCATCCCACGCCAGTGCTTACCCCGCTTTGAGAAATATGATTGCGGTCATTGGCACTTGAAGGAGATGAAATTGCACGAGATCACGCTCGACCGTATCGACAGGAAGATCCTCGACCACTTGCAAGCGCATGGCCGTGCATCGAACCTCGAACTCTCCGAAGTGGCCAATCTCTCGCCGGCCCAGTGCCTGCGGCGGCACCGGCGGCTCGAGGAGATGGGCTTCATCAGCGGCTACGCGGCCCGGCTCGACGCGCGCCAGGTGGGGCTCGGCGTGATCGCCTTCATCCACGTGACCATGGCGCGCGGCCACATCGGCGAGCTGCCGAAATTCCAGGACCTGGTGGCCGACCTGCCGCAGATCCTCGAGTGCTATTCGGTCACCGGCGACTTCGACTACGTCATCAAGGTGGTCGCGCGCGACCTGCACTCGCTGTCGCAGTTCCTGATGGACACGCTGATGCACATGCCCGGCGTGTCGGCGGTGCGCTCGAGCGTGTGCCTCAACGAGGTGAAGTGCACGACCACCCTGCCGCTGAGTTGAGTCGGGCGCAGCCGGCCTTCAGCCCTGCACGCCCGGCAGCGGCGAGGCCGGCGAGGAGGGCACCGGCGAGGGCGCGGTCGAGAGCGTCGAGGGGGCCGTCGGCGCGGCCGCCATCACCAGCGTGGGCGTGGCCATCGGCAGGTCGGCCTGGCGCAGCGCGTCGAGGATGGTGAACAGCAGGTCGCTGCGCACGCCGCCGGCCAGCCGCGGGCTCGCCACGTAGGCGATCGCCTGGAAGATCAAGAGCCCGTTCTCGATGCCCTCGAGCGTGAGCGAGGGCGCCGGCGTCTCGAGCACGCCCTCGTGCGCCTTGCAGGCCTCGAGGATCAGGTCGCGCACCTTCTGCGCGTCGGTGGTCAGCGGCATCGGCAGGCGGATCAGCACCCGGCCCTCGGCGTTGGCCAAGGTCATGTTGCGCACGGTCTTGGTGATGAATTCCGAGTTCGGCACGATCAGCGTGGAGCGGTCGCCGAGCTGAATCTCGGTGGCGCGCACGTTGATGCGCCGCACGTCGCCCTCGGCCGTGCCCAGCACCACCCAGTCGCCCACCTTCACGGGCTGCTCGGCCAGCAGGATCAGGCCCGAGATGAAGTTCTGCACGATCGCCTGCAGGCCGAAGCCGATGCCCACCGACAGCGCGCTCGCCACCCACGCGATGCGCTCGACGCCGATGCCCAGGGCCGAGAGCGAGAACGCGATCACCAGGATGCCGCCCACGTAGCCCAGCAGGGTGCTGATCGAGCTCTGCATGCCAGGCTCGAACTTGGTGGTCGGCAGGTAGCTCGCGGCCAGCCAGCGCTTGAAGATGCGCAGCATCACGAAGCCCACGGCCAGCACCGCCACCGCGCTGAGGATCGCACCCGGCACGAGCTGGAATTCGCCGATCTTCACGCCGGTGCCGAACTTGCCGCTGCGCTGGAACACCTCGCCGGGGCTGGTGCCCAGCGGCGCGGCCAGCGCGATCAGCATGTAGAAGAACAGCGCCACCCGGCTCAGGCCCGACAGCACGGTGGCGATCTGGTCCAGCGTCTGCGGTGCCAGGCCGAAGCTCTTCTGCAGCCGCTGGCCGAAGCCGCTGCGCGACGACACGGTGGCCATGAACACGTCGTCGGCGAACTTGAACAGCACGTAGAACGCGGTGGCGACGATGCCGCTCCAGGTCAGCTGCGAGGCCAGGAAGCTCGCGAGCGCCACGTAGCCCACGGCCACCAGCACCCAGATCACGATCATCAGGATGGCGATCAGCGCCACCAGGATGCCGACCCACATCGGCCGCTCGGGCAGGTCCTCGCCGGGCGCGCCGGCGCGCAGCGCCTTGAGCCGGTAGAGCACCGCGCCCACCAGCGCGGTCAGCAGCAGCGCGGTCAGCACGTGGGTGGCGACCACGGCCGAGAGGCTGGCGTCGACCAG
>NZ_JBZAYE010000297.1:0-8658 GCF_058244205.1 Variovorax sp. 20P10.2.4 | reverse complement strand
GCGCCGGCCTGGAACAGCAGCGGCGTGCGCTGCGGCGAAGGCTCGCAGGGATGCGCCGCATCGAGCCGCCAGCCTTCGCCCGCATGGCGGATGGCGCGCACGCGCGCGGGGTCGGCATAGATGCCGCGCGCGCGGTCGGCGATCACCGCGTCGTCGTCCCAGCTCTCTTCCCAGAGGCGGTAGACCAGCGTCATGAATTCGTCGGCCAAGTCGTAGCGCCGGTCGTGGCCGGTGGCGGCGGCCGCGCCCTGCGCGCGCGCCGAGCTGTCGAGGAAGCCGGTCACGATGTTCCAGCCGATGCGGCCCTCGCTCAGGTGGTCGAGCGTGGACATGCGGCGCGCGAAGGCATGCGGCGCCTCGGCCGCGATGGTGGCCGTGATGCCGAAGCCCAGGTGGCGCGTGACGCTGGCCATCGCGCTCACGAGCACGGCCGGGTCGTTGATCGGCACCTGGATGCCGTGGCGCAGCGCGGCCTCGGGGCTGCCGCCCCAGACGTCGTAGACGCCGGTCACGTCGGCGAGGAACAGGCCGTCGAACAGCCCGCGCTCGAGCGTGCGCGCGAGGTCGAGCCAGTAGGGCAGCCGCTTGTAGTCGGTGGCGCGGTCGCGCGGATGCCGCCACAGGCCGTGGGTCAGGTGGCTGGGCGTGTTCATGTCGAACGCGTTCAGCAGGATGGGACGGCGGGGGAGGGACATGGCTGGCTCGCGCGCGCGCCGCCGCGCGGGGCGGTGGCGCGCATCGCGCTGCGGGTGGGAAGGGCCGGCGGCGGTGTCAGTACGGGCGGCTGCCCGAGAGGCTGATGCGCTTGAGCACGCGGCGCTCGCCGTTGTCGAAGGCGCTGCGCGCATGCAGCGTGGCCTGGTTGTCCCAGTAGACGATGTCGCCCACGCTCCAGCGGTGCGTGTAGGCGAAGCGCGGCTGCAGCAGGTGCTGGCGCAGGCGCGCGATCAGCGCGGCGCCGTACTGCGGATCGACGCCCACCACTTCGACCTCGGTGCGCGCGCCCAGATAGAGGATGCGGCGGCCGCTGTCGGGATGGGTGCGCACCAGCGGATGCACCTCGAAGGGCTCGAGCGGCGTGATGTCGGGCGTGCGGTAGAGCGGGAAGCCGGTGGTGAGCGGCTTGAGCTTGCGCAGGAAGGGGTTGTAGGTGATGAGCCGCAGGTGCTCGATCTCGCGCTGGGTGCCCGCATCGAGTTCGTCCCAGGCCGCCGCGAGGTTGTACCAGGTGGTGTCGCCGCCCTCCGAGGGCACCTCGATGCCGTAGAGCAGCGAGCCCGACGACGGCACCGGCGTCCAGTGGTGGTCGGCATGCGCCGCGAGCTCGTCATGGCCGAGCACGCCGCCATCGACGTTCGACACCCGCACGATGTCGGGCGTGTTGCCGCCGTAGGGATCGGAGCCGAGCACCGGCACGTTCGACGGCGGACGGAACACGGCGCCGAAGTAGCTGGCCAGGCGCTCGAACTGCGCGTCGTCGAGCCGCTGTTCCTTGAGCACCAGCACATGCCGGTCGAGCAGTGCCTCCTTGAGCGCACGCACCTGCGCAGCCGGCACCGGACGCGTGGCATCGAGGCCGGTGACCTCGGCGCCGAGCGATGCGTCGATCGCGGCGATCCTGAACGGGACAACGGAAGAAGGTTCGGCAACGGTCGGCCGTTCGGCGGCAAGCACGGAGGACATGGCGTGGGAGCGCGGGCGCGCTGGGTGGAATGGATGCTGCGCCCGATGCTAGGAAAGTTCGCATGGGTTGCATGCGCTCTTTGCGCATGTGGATATGCGGAAAAGCGGGGGCGAGCGACCGATCCGAACCCGTCCCGCCGAGCTTGTATTCCTGCTTGCGCCATCAAGTCAAAATGCCTAACATAATGGGCATTAAGCGACTTTATGCCTAACTGAATGAGCAATTTCTCGATTCCCACCCAAGCCGCCGAGCATGTTGCACGGCTGGGGCAGCGCATCCGTGTCGCACGCATACGTCGTGGCTGGTCGGTGGCCGATCTGGCGGGCAAGGCCGGCATCAACCGCAACACGCTCACCGCGCTGGAACTCGGGAAGCCGGGTACGGCGATCGGCGTGTGCTTCACCGTGCTGTGGGCGCTGGGTCTCGACAACTCCCTGGACGCGGTGGCGGATCCCGACGGCGATCTGCACGGCAAGGCACTCGAAGCATCCCACCGACCCACGCGCGCGGGCAAGGTCCGCAAGACGAACGACGACTATGACTTCTGAGCGCGAAGCCTACGTCTACATCCAGCTTCCCGGCACCCTGGAGACGGTGCCGGCGGCGTTGCTCCGCGTGCAGACACTGGCCGATGGCACGCGGATCGGTCGCTTTCGCTACGGTGACCGTTACCTTCAGCGCAAGGAAGCGGTTGCGCTCGATCCCTTCCGCCTGCCCCTCGCCAAGGAGGTTTTCGAGTTCACGCAGCTCAAGGGAATTCCGGGCGCGGTGCGGGACGCCGGCCCCGACGCCTGGGGACGGCGGGTGATCGAGCACAAGCTCGAGCGCAGCGCGGGCGATCTCGAGGAGATCGACTATCTGCTGCACGGGCCACAGGACGGGGCCGGCTACCTGAGCTTCGGCCTGAAGGTCGAACCGCCCGCGCCCAGGCGGCACTACAACCGCACGCACCAACTGGCCGAGCTGATCGCGGCCACGCAGGCGATCGAAGAGGGCCGACCGGTGGCCGCGCATCTGCTCGAACAGCTCGATCCAGGCACCAGCATGGGCGGCGCGCGGCCCAAGGCCACGATCGAGGACGCGCGAAGCCTCTGGCTCGGCAAGTTTCCCGCCAGAGGCGACCGCTTCAATCTGCAGCGCGTCGAGTTCGCGACGCTGGACCTGGCGCGCCGTTGCGGCCTGAACGTCACCCAGGCCAAGCTGGAAGCGGTCGGCCAGAGCGACGTGCTGATGCTGCAGCGCTTCGATCGCGACCACACCGACGACGGCTATCTGCGCTTCGGTCTCGTCAGCGGGCTGACGGTGCTCGACTGCGGCGACAGCCACCTGGACCGGGAACGCTGGTCTTACCCATTGCTGGCCGACAACCTGCGTCGCTGGTCCGACAAGCCGGAAGCCGACTGCACCGAGCTGTTCAGGCGGATGGTCTTCAATGCCGCCGTGACCAACAACGACGATCATCCACGCAACCACGCCCTGCTGCGAAGGCAGAAGGGATGGCGCCTGTCTCCGGCCTACGACCTCGTGCCCGCGCCCATGGTCAGCCTGGAGCGGCGCGACCTGGCCTTGACCGTCGGCGATCACGGCCGCACGGCCAGCATCTACAACCTGCTGTCGCAGGCCGGGCGCTTCGGTCTGTCGACCGAAGAGGCGCGCGGGCACATCGATCGGCTGGTCGATGGAATCCGGCACTGGCGCGACGGCTTCTTCGCTTGCGGCGTGTCGGCCAAAGACATCGACCACATCGCGCCGGCCATCCTGCCGGACTGCTTCTTCTTCGAGAAGCCACCCGGCATGTAGCCCCTCAAGCCAGCACGTCCAACGACACGTGGTTCGCAAACCGAACCACGTCCGTGCTCTTCTTCAGGATCCCCGCATTCCGGAAGTCCGTCGCAAACGCCTCCACCTCGTTGCGCAGCGCCTTGCCCGCCGGATGGTGCTTGTAGGTCAGTTCGGTGAACAGCTTCTGCAGGTCTTCCACCGCGACCTTGGGTGCGTACTTGGCGTAGATGCGGGCCGACTCGTTCGGGTTCTCGGCCACGTAGTCGGAAGCCTGCGCGAGCGCGCGCACGGTGGCGGCGGCGCGCGGCTTGTCGTTGCGCGCGAACTCGCCGCGCGCGCCGACGATGCAGCACAGGCGCTCGGCGTACTCGCCCTTGGCGCTGTTGGCGATTTCGGTGAAGACGCCGGGGTTGCGCTTCTCGATCAGGTAGACGTTCGGGTCGCCATCGGCAATGGCCTGGATCTCGCCCTTCTTCACGGCGATGTCGAGCAGGTCGGCCGGATAGACGCGCCAGTCGACGTCCTTCTCGATGTCGATGCCCTTCTTCGCGAGATGGATCGCATAGAACTGGCGCGCCGGGCTGTTCTGGTCCGACACGCCGATGGTCTTGCCCTTGAGGCTCGCGAGCTCGGTGGTCACGCCGGCGGCCTTGGCGCCCACCAGCCGCAGGCAGCCGCCGTGCACGCTGCCGACCACCTTCACGTCGAAGCCGGCTTCCAGCGGCTTGACCCAGCGGTGGATCAGTCCCACGCCGACGTCGGCCTTGCCGGTGGCCAGTGCCTCGAGCATCTGGTCGGATGAGCCGGCCCAGTTCAGCAGCTCGACGTCGAGCCCGTTCTTCTCGAAGAAGCCGCGCTCGAGCGCGACCGGCACGGGCGCGAGGCAGAAGCCGGCCTGGCTCCAGGCAAAGGTCAGCTTGCGCGGTTGCGACCAGGCCGAGGCGCCGAGCAGGGCCGCGGAGCCCACGACGGCGGCGGCGGCGCCGGCTTGAAGAACGCTGCGGCGCGAAGGCGGCAGGCGCGAGGAAAGAGAGTCGGTCATCAGGGCTTCTCCACCGGAATATTCGAAGCGGCGAGTGTCCGAGCGCGGCCGATGCCTATCCAACGAATGTTTTCAGTCATGCATATGTCCGGCCTGCAAGAGTGCGAACAGCGCGACATGGCTTGCTCGGAAAACGCATATCGCGCAGCGCTTTTTTTCGTTCCAGCGACCCCGGGCAACGCGAAGAATGGCCGGCCTGATCTTCATGCCCGGGACCCCCACACCATGCCAACACCGATCTCCCGCCAACGCTTCCTGCACCGGATCGCCGCGCTGTCGCTGGCCGGCGCCGCCTTCGCGCTGTCCGCACCCGTCCTGGCCGCGCCGGCCAGCGGCGAGCCCGTCTGGTTCGGCGTCAGCGGTCCGCTGACCGGCCAGAACGCACAGTACGGCGCGCAGTGGAAGGCGGGCTTCGACCTCGCGCTCGAGCACATCAACGCGCAGGGCGGCATCCATGGCCGGCCGCTGGCCTACAACTTCGAGGACAGCCAGAGCGATCCGCGCCAGTCGGTCGCGATCGCGCAGAAGCTCGTGAACGACAAGCGCGTGCTGATCGAGCTCGGCGACTTCTCGAGCCCGGCCTCGATGGCGGCCTCGCCGATCTACCAGCGCGCGGGCCTGGTGCAACTGGGTTTCACCAACTCGCACCCCGACTTCACCAAGGGCGGCGACTACATCTGGAGCCCGTCGATCAGCCAGGCCGACGCGCAGCCGCTCCTGGCAGACCTCGCGGTCAAGACACTGGGCTTCAAGCGCATCGCGGTGCTCTATCTCAACACCGACTGGGGCCGCACCAGCAAGGACGTGCTGGTGAAGGCCGCGCAGGAACGCGGCGCGCAGCTCGCCATCGCCGAGGGCTACCAGCCCGACGAGAAGGACTTCCGCTCCACGCTCGTGCGCGTGCGCGACGCCAACCCCGACGGCCTGGTGCTGATCTCCTACTACCCCGACGGCGCGCTCATCGCGGGCCAGGTGCGCAACGTGGGCCTGAAGCAGCCGATCGCGGCCGTGGGCTCGGTCTATTCGCCCAAGTTCATCGAGCTCGGCGGCGCCGCGGTCAACGGCATCCACACCAACACCGCCTTCTTCCCCGAGGAGCCGCGCGCCGAGGTGCGCGACTTCGTGAAGAGCTTCCGCGCCAGGTACGACAAGGAACCCGACGCCTTCAACGCCTATGCCTACGACGCCGTGGTGTACGCGGCGGCCGCGCTGCGCCAGGCCGGCCCCAACGCCGACCGCAAGGCGGTGCGCGACGCCTTCTACAAGATCAAGGACGTGCCCAGCGTGATCTTCGGCAAGACCAGCTTCGATCCGCAGACGCGCCGCGTGATCGGCGTGAAGAGCGTGAACCTGGTGGTGAAGGACGGCAAATGGGCGCAGCTCGACGAGAAGGCGGCGCTGGCCTCGACCCAATGAACGTGCTCGCGCACGGCGCGCCTTTCCGTGAGGAGAGGGCGGCCCTTCGATGAACTTCGGCTCCTTCTTCGACTACACGGTCAACGGCCTGATCATCGGCAACATCTATGCGTTGCTGGCGGTCGGGCTGGCGCTGATCTTCGGCGTCTCGCACCTGATCAACTTCGCGCACGGCTCGGTCTACACCGTCGGCGCCTACATCGGCTGGGCCTCGATCACCTACCTGCACACGCCGCTGCCCGTGACGATCGCGCTGGTGGTGCTGGGCTCGGGCGCGCTCGGCATGCTGATCGAGCGCGTGGGCCTGCGCCCGCTGCAGGGCGCGGCACGCATCGCGCCGCTCTTGGCCACCATCGGCATCAGCTTCGTGCTCGACATCCTGGTGCAGCTGGTCTTCAGCCCCGATCCGCGCGCGCTGCCCACGGCGCTGCCCGACTGGCGGCTGCAGGTCGGCAGCGGCACCATCGGCGCGCTCGACCTGCTGATCGCGGGCATCGGCCTCGCGAGCGCGGCCGCGCTGTTCGGCTTCCTGCGCTTCACCAGGCTCGGCTGGGCGGTGCGCGCCACCGCACAGGACCGCGATGCGGCGCAGCAGATGGGCGTGGACGTGGACCGCGTGAACCAGACCGTGTTCGCGATCGCGGCCGCGCTCGGCGGGCTGTCGGGCCTGCTGGTGGGCATGTACTACAACAACATTAGCCCTGCGATGAGCTTCCAGGCCACGCTCAAGGGCGTGGTGGCCACGGTGGTCGGCGGCGTGGGCAACGTGCCGGGCGCCATCGTCGGCAGCCTGCTGCTGGGGCTGATCGAGAGCTACGGCGTGGCGCTGCTGGGCACGCCCTATCGCAACCTGTTCGCCTTCGCGCTGTTGCTGGCGATCCTGGTGTGGAAGCCCAACGGCCTGTTCGGCCGCAAGCGCGCGCTGCCGCCCGAGCCGCTGACCGGCACCTTCATCGCGCCGAGCAAGCCCTGGCGCGTGCCGCGCCGGCTGCTCGTGGCGCTGTTCGCGGCCGCGGTGCTGCTGCCGCTCATCGATCCCTCGCCCTATCTGCTGCAGACGCTCACCAACGCCTGGCTCTATGCGGCGCTGGCGCTGAGCCTCACGCTGGTGGCGGGCACCGTGGGCCAGATCTCGCTCGGCCATGCGGGGCTGCTGGCCATCGGCGCCTATGCCTCCTCGCTGCTGGTGCTCGACCTGCACCTGCCGGTGGGCACGGGCATCGTGCTGGCGGGCATCCTCACCTCGCTGATCGGCACCGCGCTGATCTTTCCGGCCTTCCGGTTGCGCGGCCACTACGTGTCGATCGCCACGCTGGGGATCGGCGAGATCGTGGCGCTCACCATCCTCAACTGGGAGAGCCTCACGCGCGGGCCGATCGGCGTCTCGGGCATACCGCCGCTGTCGCTGTTCGGGCGCGACGCCTCGTCGAACGGCGCGATCTACTGGGCCTCGTTCGGCGCCATGGTGCTGCTCGCGCTGCTGCAGTGGCGGCTGCTGGGCTCGCACCTGGGCCGCACCTTCCGCGCGGTGCGCGAGGACGAGGTGGCCGCGCGCGCCTACGGCGTGAGCCCCGACCGCTACAAGGCGCTGGCCTTCGGCTTCGGCGGCTTCGCGGCCGGCGTGAGCGGCGCCTTCACGGCCCACATGTACTCGTACATCAACCACGAGACCTTCGGTTCGCAGATCTCGATCCTGGCGCTCACCATGGTGATCCTCGGCGGGCTCGGGAACATCAGCGGCGCGCTGCTGGGCGCGGTTGCGCTCGTGAGCCTGCCCGAACTGTTCCGCGTCACCGCCGAGTACCGCATGCTGATCTACGGCGTCGCGCTGCTGCTGCTGATCCGTTTCCGCCCGCAAGGCCTGCTGGGCACCGTCTGAAGAAAGAACCGCACACCATGAGCCATCTCAACGATTACCTCGCCGAGAAGCGCGCCGCCGTGCTGGCGCGCAATGCCGCCGTCGACGCGGGCAGCGCGCAGCCGCTGCAACTGAAGGCCAGCGTGAAGGCCGAGGGCCGCAGCGGCGTGCGCCGCCTGCGCATCCGCGACCACCAGGTCATCAGCGACAGCCCGCCGAACTTCGCGGGCTACGACCTCGGCCCCAGCTCGCCCGAGCTGCAGCTCGGCGTGCTCGGCACCTGCGTCACGCACATCTTCCTGATCCAGGCGGCCGAGCGGCAGGTGCCGCTCGAAAGCCTCGAGGTCGAGGTCACCGGCGTCATCGATCCGCGCGGCGGCAAGCCGGGCCACGAGAGCACGCCGATCTGGCCGCACCAGATCGGCTACACGGTGCACATCGATTCGCCCGCGAGCCGCGCCGAGATCGACGCGCTGTTCGAGGCGGTCGAGCGCAACTGCCCGATCCTCAACCTGCTGCGCAACCCGCAGAGCATCCGCGCCGAGGTGAAGCTCGTGAACTCGAAGGCGCAGGCCGCCACCGCGCCGAAGGAAGCGGGCGATGCCATCGCTGCTTGAGATCCGCGGCCTGGTGCGCCGCTTCGGCGGCCTCACGGCCGTGAACGCGGTCGACCTGCACGTGGCCGAGGGCGAACTGCTCAGCGTGATCGGGCCCAACGGGGCCGGCAAGACCACGCTCTTCAACCTCGTGACCGGCCTGGATCGGCCCGACCAAGGGCAGGTGCTGTTCGAGGGGCAGGACATCACGGGCCTGCCCGCGCAGCAGCTCGCCGCGCGCGGCCTGGCGCGCACCTTCCAGCATGGGCGCGTGTTCGCC
>NZ_JBZAYE010000296.1:0-8720 GCF_058244205.1 Variovorax sp. 20P10.2.4 | reverse complement strand
GCGCCTCGGCATGCCACACCACCCCGAGCACCTCGCGCCGGCCCAGCGGCACCCGCACCAGCGTGCCGGCCGGCAGCGGCGCGTCGCCGCCATAGCTCAGCACGTCGCCCAGCGCGCTGTGCGCGGGCGTCTGCACCGCCACGTCGATGCGCCAGGGCAAGGCGGCGCCGGACGTCCCCGGACTGCCGTTCGTCGGCTCGCCGAGCAGGTCTTCGGAGGGAATGGGCCGGTTAGGGATGGTGTCCTCGTTGGCAGGGTTTGTTAAAGCAGTGTTGAGCAAAGTCACTTAAGTCATTGATTTTTCAGTGCTTTGCGGCCCGTCCAGAGTTTCTGTGGATAACTTTGTTGAAAACCGGGCTGGACTCGCCGCCAAGCCTTGAAAATCAAGGCTCTGGCTGGAATGCCCGTAAAAAGGGCAAAGTTCAAACTCCATATAAATCAACAACTTAGCTTCGCTATTGCTTTGGTAGCGGTGCCAGGACCGCCTAACGCAATCTTGCGCACTGCAACACGCGTTTTGTGCATAAGTCGGTCGCCGAAGCCCGTTTTGGGCCTTGACAAAGCCGCGGCGCCGCATTTTGGCCATCTTCTTTTCCACATCCGCCATGCCGGCGGGCGGCTGCGGCCGGCGGCCCGCGGGCCGTGTC
Source organism: Variovorax sp. 20P10.2.4 (assembly GCF_058244205.1). Lineage (NCBI taxonomy): Bacteria > Pseudomonadati > Pseudomonadota > Betaproteobacteria > Burkholderiales > Comamonadaceae > Variovorax > Variovorax sp. 20P10.2.4. The sequence continues at coordinate 8,073 of NZ_JBZAYE010000296.1, read as the reverse complement.
AGGCCGGCTGCCGCAGCTGGCGCGATTGGGTGTGCACCGCCTGCACCAGCGCCGACACGTGCTCGGGCGGCGTGAACTGGCTGATGCCGTGGCCCAGGTTGAAGATGTGGGTCGGCCCGGCCGTCGCGCGGTCGGCATGCGGCGCGCCGAAGGCCTGCAGCACCTTCGCCACCTCGGCCTCGATGCGCGCGGGCGGCGCGAACAGCACGTTGGGGTCGATGTTGCCCTGCAGCGCCTTGGCCTGGCCATCGCTGCCCTCGGCCACGCGGCGGCGCGCGGCGCCGAGGTTCACGGTCCAGTCCACGCCGAGCACCTGGCAGTCGAGCGCGCGCATGTCCTCGAGCCAGAGCCCGCCGCCCTTGGTGAAGACGATGCGCGGCACCGGCTGGCCGTCGGGGCCGTGGCGCTTGAGGCCCGCGAGCACGCGCGCGGTGTAGGCCAGGCTGAATTCCTGGAACGCGCCGTCGGCCAGCACGCCGCCCCAGCTGTCGAATACCATCACGGCCTGCGCGCCGGCGTCGATCTGGGCATTGAGGTAGGCGGCCACGGCATCGGCATTGACCGCGAGCACGCGGTGCATCAGGTCGGGGCGGCCGTAGAGCATGCCCTTCACGAGCCGGTAGTCGCTCGAGCCCGCGCCCTCGACCATGTAGCAGGCCAGCGTCCAGGGGCTGCCCGAGAAACCGATCAGCGGCACGCGGCCGTCGAGCGCCTTGCGGATCGAGGCCACGGCGTCGAAGACGTAGCGCAGCTTGTCCATGTCGGGCACTTCGAGCGTGGCCACGGCGGCCTCGTCGCGCAGCGGGCGCGCGAAGCGCGGGCCCTCGCCGGCCTCGAACGAGAGGCCCAGGCCCATCGCGTCGGGCACGGTGAGGATGTCGGAGAACAGGATCGCCGCGTCGAGCGGATAGCGCGCCAGCGGCTGCAGCGTGACCTCGGTCGCGTAGTCGACGTTGGTGGCCAGTCCCATGAAGCTGCCCGCCTGTGCGCGGGTGGCGACGTACTCGGGCAGGTAGCGGCCGGCCTGGCGCATCAGCCAGACGGGCGTGTGGTCGGTGGCCTGGCGCCAGCAGGCTCGCAGGAAGGTGTCGTTTTGCAGGGGGGCGAAGGGCATCGGGCGATTGTCGCAGGGCCCTTCGCACCGGGCCCGGGGCCGCCCGTTCCGCGTCAGCCGGCCTGCACGATCCCCGACACGTCGAGAAGGTACATCTGCCGCTGCGACTCGTGCACCGAGTCGATGCAGACCTGCCGGCCATCGCGGCTCCAGCGCGGATGCAGGTCGCAGCGGTTCTCCTTGCCCAGCGCGGGCGTGGCGTAGAAGCTGCCCAGCGCATGACGCCGGCCGGTCTGCATGTCGAACAGGAACAGCACGCGCTCGTGCGTGCGCGCATCGGGGTAGGTGTCGCTCAGCAGCCAGCGCCGGTTCACGGGCGAGAAGCTCATGTGGCCGTTCTCCACCAGCACGCCTTCGCCGATCGCCTCGACCGCGCCGCCGACGCTGTCGTGGTACAGGTGGTAGCGGATCCTGCCCGCGTGCGGGCTCCAGACGACGATGTGCTCGTCGTCGCGCCACAGCGGGTGCGAGATCTGGTATTCGGACTTCTCGTAGTCGAAGGTGCCGACGGCATCGGGGTCGAAGTCCTGCGCGAGCTGCGGCAGCGGATGGTCCGAGCACTCGAGCAGGCGCAGGTCGGAGCCGTCGGGGTTCATCGTGAGCAGCCGGTGCAGGAAGCAGGTCTCGTCCTCGACACGCTCGGTCCAGCGGTGCAGGAACAGCACGCGCGAGGACGACGGGTTGATCTCGATGTGGCTGACCCAGTGGATCCCCCGGTCCATCGAGGCCCGCGGATGGAAGCGGCGCAGGTCCTGGTAGCTCAGGACCAGGCGCGTGCTGCCCGTGGCCAGGTCGATCGCATGGATGCCGTCGCCCTCCGGTGCGAGCGGCAGCTCGAAGGGGCCGCCGGCCTCGCTGTAGCCGATGGTCCGGTGCGTGACGTACAGGCGCCGGTAGTCCACGCTCAGGGCATAGCGGCTGTCGGGCGCGACCACGTAGACGGGCATCGGCAGCACGCGCCTGGCGCCGCTGTCGAGGTCGACGATCGTGGACCCGAAGCCCGGATAGAACGCGCCGGCATCGCCCGTGCGGCAGTTGTAGATCAGCTGGCGGCCCGGTGCCCCGTCCAGCCATTGCAACTGGCTGCCCATCTGCCAGTTCCAGGCCGTGGTCTCGCCGAGCACATGGAAACGGTCGCCGTCCTGCAGGTCGAAGCAGCCGATGCGGGCGCTGGAGTCCGGCTGCAGTTCGGTGTCCATCCAGGGCACCTGCTGGGCCAGCAGGTAGCGCCCGCTGCGGTCCCAGGCGCTCTTGTCGTAGTAGCCGAAGAAGTGGTGCTGCCGGCCATCGTCCGTTCCGACGCGGCGGCAGGCGGCGGGTGCGAAGCCCGTGAAAAGCGGATCGGTCATCGGTTCCTTCACTCCGCGGCGATGCGGCCTTGCTGGATCACTTTGTCCCAGCGCAGCTTCTCGGCCGCGACGAAGCGGGTCGCGGCCTCGCGCGTGCTGGCCACCGGGGTCATGCCCTGCTCGGCCAGCCCCTGGGCGAACTCGCTCGACGAGACGATGCGGCGGATGTCCGCGTTGAGCCGGTCGGCGATGGCGTCCGGCAGCCTGGCGCTGGCCGCCACCGTGGTCCACGAGGTGGCCTCGAAGGCCGGGAAGCCGGCCTCGATTGCGGTCGGTACCTCGGGCAGGGCCGGCAGGCGGGTCTTGCCCGTCACGGCCAGGGCCTTGAGCTTGCCGCCGCGGATGTGGGCCAGGGTGGTCGGCGGGTTCTCGAACATCAGCTGGATCTGGCCGGCCAGCAGGTCGTTCAGCGCGGCCGAGCTGCCCTTGTAGGGCACGTGCACGATCGGCGCGTCGGCGCTGATCCGGAACAGCTCGCCGATCATGTGCACCGACGAGCCCACGCCCGCGGAGCCGAAGTTGAGGGTGTCGGGCGCCTTGCGCGCCAGCGCCACCAGCTGCTTCAGGTCGCCCGCGGGCAGGGAGGGCGTGGCCACCACCACGTGCGGCATCTCGGCCAGCACCGTGATCACCTTCAGGTCCTTCGCGGGGTCGTAGCTGAGCTTCTTGAAGACGCCATAGGTCGCGTGCAGCCCGACCGATCCGAGCAGCAGCGTGTAGCCGTCGGCCGGCGCATCGGCCACGAACTTGCCGCCGATGTGGCCGCCGGCGCCGGGTCGGTTCTCGACCACCACCGGCTGCTTGTAGAGCCTGCCCAGCCGGTCGGCGAGCATGCGGGCCTGCACGTCGGAACTGCCACCGGCGGTGAAGGGCACCACGAGCCGGATCATCTGGTCCGGATAGGTCTTCGGCTCCGCGGCCTGCGATGCCGCCGCGGCGAGGCCGAGGGCGGCTGCGAGAAGGCCGAGGCCGACGGCCCGGCGCGGCCATTGCTGTGTCATGCGTGTTCCTTGCTGCGCGCCGCGTGGGGCGCGATGAATGGTGGGAATGGGCGCAGTCTAGGAACGCGGCATCATTCTGGAAAATTCAATCTTGTCGCCGGGCTATGCAGAAAAGATATGCCCTCGCGAACGCGCCGACGGCGCCGTCCCAGGAGTCCTTGCATGTCGCGACCATTGAACTTCCGCCAGATCGAGGCCTTCCGCGCGGTCATGCAGACCGGCACCACCACGGCGGCCGCTGCCATGCTCCACACCACGCAGCCCTCGGTGAGCCGCCTGCTCGCGCAGATCCAGAACGCCACGCAGCTCAAGCTGTTCGACATCCACAAGGGGCGGCTGCGGCCCACGCACGAGGCGCGGCAGCTGTTCGAGACGGTGCAGCGTCATTTCCTCGGGCTCGACCGCATCGAGCAGAGCGTGGCCGTCATGCGCAAGTCGGGCGCGGGCTCGCTGCGCGTGGGCTGCACGCCGGCGCTGGGCCTGAGCGTCATGCCGCCGGTGGTCCACGCCTTCTCGCGGCGCTACCCGCAGGTGCACGTGAACCTGCAGACCGTCGGCTCGCACGCGCTGCGCGAAGGGCTGCTCTACGGCCTGTACGACGTCGCGCTGACCACCTCGGGGATCAGCGACCCGCAGATCGAAGCGGTGCCGCTGCACCGCAGCGACGCGGTGTGCGTGCTGCATCTGGGCCATCCGCTCGCGAGCCGCGCCAGCCTGCACGTGCGCGACCTGAAGGACCAGGTGCTGCTCACCCTCAATGCCGACGACGAGATCCACCAGCAGTTCCTCGGCACCCTGCAGCAGCACCGCGTGGAGGCGGCGGCGACGGTGGAGACGACCTACTCGGTCACGATCTGCATGATGGCCGCGCAGGGCACGGGCATCGGCATCGTCAATCCTTACGTCGCCTCGGTGTTCGCGCGCGATCTGAAGGTGCTGCCCCTGCGGCCGCGCTGCCCGGTCGAGGCCTCGATGGCCCTGTCGCCGCAGTCGGCGCCCTCGGCCATCGCCGAGGACTTCGTCGGGCTGCTGAAGGCCTACTTCCGCGACTTCGGGAAGGGCAAGGCGCTTTAGCGCGGGTGCGTCAGACCGCCGGCACGCGCCGCGCGTCGGCCGGGCTCACGTTGCGCCGGTAGAGCACCAGCGTCGCCACCAGCCCGCAGACCGCGGCCGCCGTCATCCACAGGCCCGGCGCGCCCTTGTCGCCGGTCATCTCGATCAGGCCGGTGGCCACGGCCGGCGTGAAGCCGCCGAACAGCGCGGTCGCGAGGCTGTAGGCCAGCGAGAAGCCGGCCGTGCGCACGCTGACCGGCATCACCTCGGTCAGCGCCACCACCATCGCGCCGTTGTAGCTCGCGTAGAGGAACGAGAGCCACAGCTCGACCTCGAGCATGCGCGCGAAGCTCGGCGCGCCGACCAGCCACTTGAGCGAGGGGTAGGCCGTGAGGATGGTCAGCACGGTGAACGCGATCAACAGGGGCTTGCGGCCCACGCGGTCCGACAGCGCGCCCATGATCGGCAGCCAGATGAAGTTGGAGATGGCCACGCACAGCGTGACGACCAGCGCGTCGGTGGTGCTCAGGTGCAGCACGGCCTTGCCGAAGGTCGGCGTGTAGACCGTGATCAGGTAGAAGGACACGGTGGTCATCGACACCAGCATCATCCCGGCGATCACCAGGCCCCAGTTGGCGACCATCGAGCGGAAGATCTCGCGCGCGTCGGGGCGGTGCTTGCGCGCCATGAACTCCTCGGTCTCCTGCAGCGAGCGGCGGATCACGAACAGCACCGGCACGATCAGGCAGCCGACGAAGAAGGGCACGCGCCAGTAGAAGTCGCCGATCTCCTGCGCGCTGAAAGTCACGTTGAGCCAGTAGCCGAGCGCGGCCGCCACCACGATGGCGACCTGCTGGCTGGCCGATTGCCAGCTCACGTAGAAGCCCTTGCGGCCCGGCGTGGCCATCTCCGACAGGTAGACCGACACGCCGCCGAGCTCCACGCCGGCCGAGAAGCCCTGCAGCAGGCGCCCGATCAGCACCAGCAGCGGCGCGGCGAAGCCGATGGTGGCGTAGGACGGCACGCAGGCGATCAGCAGCGTGCCCAGCGCCATCAGCGCGAGCGTGACGATCAGGCCCTTGCGGCGGCCCACGCGGTCGACGTAGGCGCCGAGGAAGATCGCGCCCAGCGGCCGCATCAGGAAGCCGGCGCCGAAGGTCATGAAGGTCAGCATCAGCGAGGCGAACTCGTCGCCGGCCGGGAAGAAGGCCTTCGAGATCTGCGTGGCGTAGAAGCCGAACAGGAAGAAGTCGAACATCTCCATGAAGTTGCCGCCGGTCACGCGCAGGACGGTGGCGAACTTGGAACTGGAGGCGGTGCTGGCCGCGCCTTTGGACGCTGTGGTCATGTGTGGAGTCCCCTGGGTTGTGCGTGCGCGATGTGTGCACCCCGAGGGTAGGAAGCATTGCCCGACGGCAAGCTGACGCGCGTGGTCAGGTACCTGTCAAAGCCGGCCCCAAAAGAAAAGAGGCGCCGCGGCGCCTCTTGCTGGATGACGGGCCCGGGGCCGGGCTCAGGTCTTGTACTTGATCGAGCAGCCGTAGGGCCGCGTGCTGGCCGCCGTGATCGGCTTGTTGCCGAAGGCCTCGCCGAGCGCCTGGTTCACGTAGTTGACGGCAGTCTTGATGTCGTCCACGCGCGCCGAGGCGATGGAGTCGATGCCGCCCGCATACACCAGCGTGCCCTTGGGATCGATGATGAAGATGTGCGGCGTGGTGCGCGCGCCGTAGGCCTGGCCGATCATGCCGTCCTCGTCCATCAGCACCGCCGTGGGCGCGGCCGACTGCGACTTCATCCAGTCGGCCAGCGCGGCCGGCTTCAGGTAGTCGCTGGCGGCGCGCTCGGTGGAGTTGATGGCCAGCCAGACCACGCCCTTGTCGGTGGCGGCCTTCTGCGTGGCGGGCATGTTGCCGCTGCCGTAGTGCTTGCGCACGAAGGGGCAGCCGGGGTTGGTCCATTCGAGCACCACGAACTTGCCCGCGAAGTCGGACAGCTTGTGCTTGGCACCGCTGGTGTCGACCGCGACGAAGTCGGGCGCCTGCTGGCCCACGGCGGGCGCGGCGAAGGCGTTGTTGCTCACGAGGAAGGTGGCGCCCAGCGCGACGGCGGCGGCCATGACGGCGCGGCGCGAGGCACGGCTGAGAGCGGCGCGGGCTCGGCGCGCGGCGCGCACCGAGCGCGAGTCGGGGCGCAGCTCGGTGGAGGGGGGAAGGGACATGGGCTGATCGAACTCCATGGAGATATTTCCGAATGACGGCGACAGCTTAGAGCGGTTTTTTCATGTGCCTGTGACAACCCATGTCACAGCCGTGGTCAAAGCGCGGCGAGGGCCGCGCGGACCTCGTCCTTGCCCAGGATCTCGGTCAGCACCACGGGCGGCTTGCCCGGGGCCTGCAGCACGTAGACCGGCACGCCGCTGCGGCCGAGCGCGGTCAGCGCGGCGGTGATCGCGGGGTCGCGACGGGTCCAGTCGGCGCGCAGCATCGCGACCTTCTTGTCGTCGAAGGCGGCCAAGAGCTCGGTGTCGGACAGCGTGGTCTTCTTGTTGTATTGGCAGGTCACGCACCAGGCGGCGGTGAAATCGATGAACACCGGGCGGCCGTCGCCGGCCAGCTCGGCCACGCGCTCGGCCGACCAGGGCTGCCAGCGCGCTTCCTTCGAGCCCGCGGCGCTCGCGAGCTTCGCGGGCTCGACGGTCGTCAGCACGTTGCGGCCGATGGCGCTGGTGAGCACCACGGTGAAGCCGATCAGCACCGTGGCGATCACCAGCCGCGAGCGGCCGCGCAGCGTGAGCGCCCAGACGATCGCCGACAGGCACACCAGCAGCGCCAGCAGGGTGCCGGCGCCGTCGATGCCGGTCTGCTGGCCCAGCACCCAGACCAGCCAGGCGACGGTGGCGAACATCGGGAAGGCCAGCAGCTTGCGCAGCGTGCTCATCCACGGGCCGGGCTTGGGCAGCAGCCAGGCGATGGCCGGCACGAAGCCCGCCACCAGGTAGGGCAGCGCGAGGCCGAAGCCCAGCGCGGCGAACAGCAGCAGCGCCTGGCCGGCCGGCAGGCCGATCGCGAAGCCCAGCGAGGCGCCCATGAACGGCGCGGTGCAGGGCGAGGCGATGACCACCGCGAGCACGCCCGAGAGGAAGTCGTTGGCGATCGGGTGCTTGGCCTGCGCGCTGCACACCGACGAGGGCACGGTGCGCATGAACTCGAACACGCCCACCAGGTTCAGGCCGATCAGCGTGAACAGCGCGGCCAGCACCGCCACCACCGCGGGCGACTGGAGCTGGAAGCCCCAGCCCAGGCCGGCGCCGGCCGCGCGCAGCGCGAGCATGGCGCCGCCGAGCGCGAGGAAGGACAGCATCACGCCGGCCGTGTAGGCCAGCCCGGCCTGCCGGTGCGCGCTGCGGTTGCCGGCCTGGCGCGCGAAGCCCAGCACCTTGATCGCGAGGATCGGGAACACGCAGGGCATGAGGTTGAGCAGCAGGCCGCCGAGGAAGGCGCCGAGCAGCGCGGCCAGCAGCGTGCCCATGGGCTGGGGCGCGATCTCGTTCGAGGCC
>NZ_JBZAYE010000295.1:0-8743 GCF_058244205.1 Variovorax sp. 20P10.2.4 | reverse complement strand
CTGCCGGTGGTGCGCGATGCCGATTCGCGCCTGCTGGTCGGCATCGTGGCGCGCAGCGACCTCATCAAGCCCTCGCTCGCGCACTTCCACGAGGAAGAGCAGCGCGAGCGGGTGCGCAGCCTGCGCTGGAGAAGCTGAGCTTCGTTCAGAACCCGGCCAGCACCACCTTGCCCTGCGCCTTGCCGCTTTCGATCAGCGCATGGGCGCGGCGCAGGTTGGCGGCGTTGATGGTGCCGAAGCTCGCGTTCGCGGTGGTGCGCACGCGGCCGGCGTCGACCAGCGCGGCCACCTCGGCCAGCAGCGCGCCCTGTTCGGCGATGTCGGTCGTCTCGAAGCGCGAGCGCGCGAACATCATTTCCCAGTGCAGCGACAGGCTCTTGGTCTTCAGCGGCATCGCGTCGAGCACCTTCATGTCGTCGATCACCGCGAGCTGGCCCTGGGGCTTGAGGCTCTCGATGATCTGCGCGTAGTGCTGCTCGGTCTGCGTGAGGCTCGCGACCATGTCGACCTCGGCGATGCCGGCGGCCTTGAGCTCGGCCGCGAGCGGCTTCGAATGGTCGATGACGAGGTGCGCGCCCAGTTCCAGGCACCAGGCGCGGGTCTCGGCGCGCGAGGCGGTGGCGACCACGCGCAGCTGCGTGAGCTGGCGCGCGAGCTGGATCAGGATCGAGCCCACGCCGCCGGCACCGCCGGTGATCAGCAGGGTCTGGCCCGCGCCGCCGCCCTTGGGCACGCGCAGGCGGTCGAACAGCAGCTCGTAGGCGGTGATGGTGGTCAGCGGCAGCGCGGCGGCCTGGGCATCGTCGAGCGTGCCCGGTGCGATCGCGGCGATCCGCTCGTCGACCGCGTGCAGCTCCGAATTGGCGCCGGGGCGCACGATCGAGCCCGCGTAGTAGACGCGGTCGCCGACCTTGAAGCCCTGCACGCCCGCGCCGATGGCCTCGACCGTGCCGACCGCGTCCCAGCCCAGCACCTTGGCCTGGCCGGCCTCGGGCGCGGCGTTCCTGCGCACCTTGGTGTCGACCGGGTTGACCGACACCGCCTTCACGCGCACCAGCAGGTCGCGCGCGCCGGGCTGGGGCGCGGGCAGCTCGATGTCCTGCAGCGCTTCGGGGTGGTCGATGGGGAGGGGCTGGTAGTAGCCGACGGCTTTCATGGCGGTTCCTTTGTGGCGGATCTGGAGATGAAACGAATGTAGGGCGACAATCCCGATTTGATAAGACTGGCTAGGCGAGCAACACTTTCAAATGAAGATTGAAAATACCTCGGACCTGCGGGTACTGGTGCAGACCGCGCGCGCCGGCACGCTGACGGCCGCGGCCCATGCGCTGGGCATCACGCCGGCGGCCGCCAGCGCCACGCTCAAGCGGCTCGAGACGCAGCTCGGCGCGCGGCTGTTCGAGCGCTCCACGCGCGCCATGCGCCTGACGCCGCAGGGCCAGACTCTGCTCGACTACGCGGGGCGCGCCTTCGAGCTGCTGGCCGAGGGCGAATCGCTGGTCACGGCCGACCGCGGCGAACTGGTCGGCACGCTGCGCGTGGCCGCGCCCTCGGACCTCACGCGCAGCACCCTGCTGCCCTGGTTCGACGAGTTCCTCGCGCTGCACACGGGCGTGCAGCTGTCGCTGTCGGTCGGCGACCGTCCGCTGGACGTGATGCGCGACGAGGTCGACGTGGCGCTGCGCTACGGCGCGCTGGCCGATTCGCGGCTGGTGGCGAGGCCGTTCGCGATGACCAATCCCTTGTTGACCGCCTCGCCGGACTACCTGCGGCGGCATCCGGCGCCGAAGGTGCCGCAGGATCTGGTGCATCACAACTGCCTGATCTTCAACCGCGGGGGGCGGCTGCATCGGGTCTGGCGCTTTGCGCAGAACGGGCAGTGGACGGAGGTGCGGGTCGATGGGAACCGCAGCGTGGACGATGCTTCGCTGGCGCGCGAATGGGCAGTGGCGGGGTATGGGGTGACCTTGAAGTCGGCGCTCGATGTGCGCGGGGATATCGAAGCCGGGCGGCTGGTGCATCTGATGACGGATTGGGAGACGGAGCCTTATCCGTTGCATGCTTTGTTGCCTAGTGGGCGGTTTGTTGCGGCTCGGGTTCGGGCTTTGGTTGATTTCCTGGCTTTGAAGTTTGATGTGTTGGGGCGGGGTGTTTACTCTGGGTAGGCTGTTGGCCGGGACTCGCCCCGGCGGGCGAGTCACTTTCTTTTGCTTCGCCAAAAGAAAGTAACCAAAGAAAAGGCGACCCACTGTCTGCGACCCCTTCGCTTCGCTACGGGGCAACCTGCGGTGCTCGCGTTTCGCGGGGTCTCGCAGAACTCGCTCCGCTGCGCTGCGCTCAGACAGCTGCGAGCCCTTATCCGCGAAACGCTGCGCTCCTCGGCGCAGCCAGAGGGGTGGTTCGGGCCGTCGCTGCGCTCGGCCACCAAGACCCAACGGGCCTTCGCGTTGCTCGGCCTGGGTGAAAGACCCAAGGCTTACGCGCCCGCACACACCCCACACACAAGGACGCGCCACGGCGCGTTGACCCTAGTCCCCTCTGGCTGTGCCGAGCACCGCAGGTTGCCCGTAGCGAAGCGGAGGGACACAGACAGCGGGGTCGCCTTTTCTTTGGTTACTTTCTTTTGGCGAAGCAAAAGAAAGTGACTCGCCCGCCGGGGCGAGACCCGGCCAACAGCCTCAACAAAAAAAGACACCAGCCCGCCAAACCGCAATTCAAATCATCGGCGTAACCGCCCCATCCATAGCCACGATCGCCCCCGTCACATAACTAGCCTTCCCCGAAGCCAGAAACAGCACCGTATTCGCCACTTCTTCCGGCGTGGCGATGCGCCCCAGCGGCAGCCGAGCAGTAGCCCGCTGCAGCGCCTCGTCGGTCCCGATACCCTGCAACTTCGCATCCGCCTTCATCCCTTCGGCAAGCCGCGCAGTCAGCGTAAGTCCAGGATTCACCGCATTCACGCGCACCCCCTTGGCGGCATAAGCCGCGGCCATCCCCGCACTGACCAGCATCAGCGCCGCATTGGCGGCACCACCGGCCATGTGCACGGGACTCGCGACCTTGCCGCCCTGCCCGATGACATTGACGATCGCCCCCCTGCCGCGCTGCCCCATGCGCTTGACCACCGGGTCGATCATGTGGATGTAGCTGAAGTACTTCGCGTCCATCGCGTCGTGCCAGGCGGCGGGCGTGAGGTCGTCGGGCGGGGTGCGGCGCGCGGCGCCGGCCGAGTTGACGAGCACGTCGACGGGGCCGAAGGCCTGCTCGGCGGCGTCGAGCGCGGCCAGGGCGGCCGCCGGGTCCTTGAGGTCGGCGGCATGCAGCGAGACGCGGCCCTCGGCCTGCGCGTGGGCCGCGAGCAGCTCCTTGCGGCCCTGTTCGAGGTTGGCCGGATCGCGCGACACCAGGCTCACGCGCGCGCCCTCGCGCAGGAAGCCGAGCGCGCAGGCCAGGCCGATGCCCTTGCTGCCGCCGGTGATGAGTACGTGGCGGTCCTGGAGTTCGAGGTCCATGAAGGTGTCCTTGGGTTGGTTGGCGAAGTCGCGTGGATTGAATCACCGCTCTAAGATCGCCGGATGAACGCTCCCACGGTATCCCTGCCCCGCTTCTGGTCACAGCTGTCCACGCGCGACTTCGCCGCGCTCGATGTGGCAGCCACGGTGGCGGTGCTGCCGCTGGGCGCCACCGAGCAGCACGGGCCGCACCTGCCCCTCGGGGTCGACACGGTGCTGGCCGACGGCATCGTCGCGGCGGCGCTGCCGCTGCTGCCGGCCGAGCTGCCGGTGCTGTTCCTGCCGACCCAGCAGATCGGCCTGAGCCCCGAGCACGCGCGCTTCGCGGGCACGCTCACGCTGTCGGCCGAGACACTGATCCGCATGTGGAGCGAGATCGGCGCCGGGGTGGCGCGCGCCGGGGTGAAGAAGCTGGTGCTGTTCAACGCGCATGGCGGCCACGTGGGCGCGATGGACATCGTGGCGCGCGAGCTGCGCGCCGCGCACGGGCTGATCGTCTATTCCGCGAGCTGGTTCAACCTGCCGCTGGGCGAGGCGGGCGCGCAATTCAGCGCGCACGAGCACCGCTTCGGCGTGCATGCGGGCGAGATCGAGACCTCGATGATGCTGGCGCTCGCGCCGGGTCAGGTGCGCATGGATGCGGCACAGGATTTCCGCTCCAGCTCCGAACAGCGCGCGGCCGACTACGCGATCCTCGGCAACGGCAGGAGCGCGAAGCTGGGCTGGGCGATCGAGGACTACAACGCGCAGGGCGCGGCGGGCAATGCGGCGGCGGCCACGGCGCCGGCGGGCCAGGCGGTCGTCGATGCCGCGGCGGCGCAGCTCGCGCTGCTGCTGGCCGAGGTGTCGCGCCTGCCCTTGAGCACCGCGAACACCGGTCCGCTGCCCTGAAAAAGAGCGAGAGACGAGCGGCGGCCGCTCAGGCCTTCGCCAGCACCTCGGCGAACATGCCCGAGTCGACGTTGCCGCCCGTCAGGCTGATGCCCACCGTCTTGCCGCGCCAGCGTTCCCGCTGCTGAAGCGCGCCGGCCAGCGCGGCGGCGCCCGCGCCCTCGGCCACGTTGTGGGTATCGCTGAAGAGGATGCGCATCGCTTCGCCGACCTCCTCGTCGCTGACCGCGATCACGTCGTCGGCCTCGCGCAGCAGCACCTCGAGCGACTCGGGCACCGGCACGCGGCAGGCCATGCCGTCGGCCAGGCGCGTGCTGACCGGCGACTCGACCGGATGGCGCGCGCGGAACGAATCGAGGTAGGCGGTGGCATGGGCCGACACCACGCCGACGATCTTCGTGGCGACGCCGCAGTGCGCGCGCGCCGCCGCCGCGCCCGCGAAGCCCGAGCCCAGGCCGATGGGCACGAACAGCACGTCGGGCGGCGCGTGCTTCAGCGCCTCGAAGAACTCGACGTAGGCAGTCGACACGCCGCGCACCAGCTCGCGATGGAACGAGGGCACGCGGTGCAATCCGTCGCGCTCGGCCAGCACGGCCGCATGCTCGGACGCGGCCTGGAAGTCCTCGCCGTGCTCGACCAGCTCGACGCCGAGCGCGCGCATGGCGGCGTTCTTCTCGACCGAGTTGCCGTGCGGCACCACGATGGTCGCGGCCAGGCCATGGCGGCGCGCCGCGAAGCCGAGCGACTGGCCATGGTTGCCGCGCGTGGCGCTGATCACGTGGCGCGCCTCGGGCTGTTCGCGCGCCAGCGTCTCGAAGTAGGTCAGGCCGCCGCGGATCTTGAAGGCGCCGACCGGCGTGTGGTTCTCGTGCTTGGCCCACAGCTTCGCGCCCAGGCGCCGCTCGAGCAGCGGCCAGGCGTACTGCGGCGTGGGCGGCATGGCCGCGTGCACGGTGGCGAGCGCGGCTTCCATTTCTTCGCGGGTGAATCGCATGAGGGTCACTTTCTTTCGGTCAATGCGACACGCACCGCCAGCGCGGCGAGCACGCTGCCCATCACGTAACGCTGCGCGCGCAGCCAGCCTTCGCTTCTCGACAACACGGCCGTGATGCTCGCGGCGCCGACGATCATGGTCGTGTTGACCACGGCGCTGCTGGCCATCTGCGCGGCGCCGAGCTGCAGGCTCTGCAGCAGCACCGAGCCGCGCTCGGGATGGATGAACTGCGGAAAGAACGAGAGGTAGAACATCGCCACCTTCGGGTTCAGCAGGTTGGTGAGGAAGCCCATGCGGAACAGCTTGCCCGGCGGATCGGCCGGCAGCGCGCGAGCCTCGAAGGGGGCCGTGCCGCCGGGGCGCACCGCCTGCCACGCGAGCCATAGCAGGTAGGCCGCGCCCGCGAAGCGGATCGCGTCGAAGGCCAGCGGCACCGCGAGCAGCAGCGCCGTGAGCCCGAGCGCGGCGGCGCACAGGTGCACCAGGAAGGCCATCAGCACGCCGCCCAGCGAGATCAGCCCGGCGCGGCGGCCCTGGATCAGGGTGCGCGAGACGCAATAGATCATGTTCGGCCCGGGCGTGAGCGCGAGCAGCAGCGAAGCGAGGGCGAACCAGGCGATCTCGGTCAGGGTCAGCATGTCAGAGTCCTCGGGATTCCAGGGTGACGGGGCCGCGCGGCGTGTCGAACACGGCCACGAGGTTCGGTGCGCCGGCCTCGACCTGCAGCGCGCGCAGGCCGATGGCCGAGAGCGCGGCCGACAGCGCCGGCGCGCGCGGATGGGTGGCATGCAGCGAGCGCAATGCGAGGCTCGAGGCCGGCATGGCGTCGACCGGATGCACCGGGCCCCACTGGATCAGCGTGGGCAGCGCACCGTAGAACAGCCGCTGGCCGTCGTCGCGCACCGTGATCTGCCATTCGAGCCGGCCGGCCGCGGTGTCGCGCGAGGCCTCGAGCAGGTGGCCGCGATCGATCTGCGCATGCTCCTCGCGCGCCAGGGCCTGGATGGCGGTGCGTGCATCGGGCACGCGCGCCACGAAGTGGATCAGCCGCGGGCCGTGCTGCGCGAGCCCGGCCTGCAGCTCGGCATCGTCGAGATCGAACCAGCGGCGCGTGTTCGGGCGCGACGGCGCCTGGCCCGGTTCGATCGCGATGATCTCGGCGTAGGCGCGCGGAAAGGCTTCGCTCGCGACGTTCAGCAGCCGGTTGTGCGTGCCCATCAGCGGATGCGCGCCGCCGGGCGCGGGCACCACGCCCAGCGTGGCCTCGCACCACGCCACGCCCTCGGCCAGCGAGGCGGCGGCGATCACGAGATGGTCGACTTCGGCATTCATCGCGGTGTCTCCGTTCAGAGCGCGACGCTGCCGTCGACGCAGGTCACGGCATCGCCGCCGACCCAGATCCGGCCCTCGGCGTCGCGCTCGATGTGGACGCGGCCCGCGCGGCCCAGGCATTGGCCCTGCGCGGCCAGGTAGCGCGCGGGCATGTGGCCGTCGGCGATCAGCCATTCGGCCAGGCCCGCGTTGAGGCTGCCGGTGACCGGGTCTTCCTGCACGCCGATCGGCTCGGCGAAGGCGCGCACCTCGAGGTCGATCTTCGCGCCGTCGTCCAGCGGCACGGCGGGGCGGTTGCCGAAGGCGCGCGCCTCGCGGTTCGAGCGGCCGATCAAGAGCGAGGTGTCGTGCACCGTGGGCACGCCGGCCACGCCGGCCTTCACGCCCAGCTCCTTGAGCGCGCGATGGTCGGGCGAGAGCGCGAGCACCGCGTCGGCATCCTCGAGCAGCAGGCCGAACCAGACCGGGCCGTTGTCGAGCACCTGCGCGGCGATCACCTGCTGCGCCTTCAGGCCCAGCGCGCCGGCCACCTTGGCCAGCAGCGCGGGACTCGGCGCACTGCGCTTGAGCGGCGGCGCCGCGAAAGCCAGCCGCGTGCCCTCGCGCCGCAGCGGCACCAGGCCCGCGCCGCATTGCTGCACCACCTGGCCGGAGGCCTTGGGCTTGCCGCCGGCCTGCAACCAGGCATGGCAGCTGCCGATGGTGGGATGGCCCGCGAACGGCAGCTCGCCGCCGGGCGTGAAGATGCGCACCCGGTAGTCGGCCGCGGGGTCGGTGGGTGGCAGCAGGAAGGTGGTTTCGGACAGGTTGGTCCACTGCGCGAAGCGCAGCATGGCCGCATCGTCGAGCTCGCTGCCATCGATCACCACGGCCAGCGGGTTGCCGAAGTAGGGATGGGCGGTGAAGACGTCGACTTGCTTGAACGGGCGGGTTTTCATTTCTTACTCGAGAGGGAGATCGAGCACGCCGCGCGCGCCCGGACGGATGAGCAGGTCGTTGAACCAGCGCTCGACATTCGGCCAGCCGGGCCGGCGGTATTCGGCGGCTGGCAGGTTGAACCAGCGGTGCGCCTCGCAGCCGATCGGGATGTCGGCCATCGTGAAGCGCTCGCCGGCGATGTAGGGATGGCGCGCGAGGTGGGCGTCGAGCAGGCCGAACAGCGCTTCGCTCTCGCGCACCGAGGCCTCGATCAGCACCGGCTGGCGTTCGGCCGGCGGCGTGCGCACCCATTGCACGAAGGCATCGCGGCTCGCGCGGTTGAGCGTGGTCTGCTGCCAGTCCATCCAGCGCTCGGCGTCGAAGCGCGCGGGCAGGTCGGCCGGGTAGAAGGCGCCGTGCGAGTACTTGGCGCAGAGGTAGCGCACGATCACGTTCGATTCCCAGAGCACCACGCGCTCCGCGCCCTCGCCGTCGTCGATGGTGGGCACCATGGCGTTGGGATTCAGTGCCAGGTACTCCTCGGTCTGCACCACGCCGAAGCGGCCGCCGGCCTCGGTGCGCTGGAAGTCCAGCCCGAGTTCCTGCGCGCACCACACCACCTTGCGCACGTTGATCGAGCTGATGCGGCCCCAGATGTTGAGCATGTCGTCGTCTTTCCTTGAAGCTTGTGTGTTCGTGTTCGGGTCAGTCCCGCATGATGCGCGCGGTGCCCGAGACGCGGATCGAACTGCCGGGTGCAGCCGGGATGTCGGCATGCAGGCGCGACAGCATGCCCATGTCCTCGCCCTGCACCACGTCGATCGCGCCGCCGTGCGGCCAGTCGATATCGCGCAGGTAGCCCGCCAGCGCGGCCGTGGCGGCGCCGGTCGCGGGGTCTTCGTAGACGCCGCCCGAGGCGAAGGGATTGCGCGTGTGGAAGCGCTGCGCGCTCTCGGCATGCAGCAGCACGATGGTCGTGAGATCGAAGCGGGCCATGAGCGCGCGGCCGGCCTCGAGCTCGTAGTGCATCGCCGCCAGCGCCGCGCGGCTCTCGAGCGCCAGCACCAGGTGATCGGCGCCCGCATGGGCGACGGCC